>CAZHLB010000204.1:0-9708 GCA_964533005.1 uncultured Saprospiraceae bacterium | reverse complement strand
TTACCCAACCATCGAATGGCGAGGTAAATCTTGCCTCCAAGTCTTCGGGCGGCTCCCGGTCTTTTCCCATTTTTGGAAAAAAATATGAGCATGTCCCCTTGAAATCCAGCGAGTTGCGAGGAAAAGTATTTTACATCGAGGCTGGACACGGGGGCCCCGACCCGGGCGCCATGTGCAAAATTGGCAAGTACCAGCTTTGCGAAGACGAGTATGCCTACGACGTGTCGCTTCGCTTGGTGAGAAACCTCGTGGCGCACGGCGCAACTGCCTACATGATTACCCGTGACCCCGACGATGGCATCCGGGACGACGAATTCTTGAAATGCGATTCTGACGAGGTGGTTTGGGGCAACAGCAGCATTTACAGGTCGCACAAGCCTCGTCTTTTTCAACGTTCCGACCTCATCAATTCGCTCTACGACAAGCACAAAAAGCAAGGCGTGAAGGAGCAAAAATTGGTGGTGATTCACGTGGATTCGAGGGGCAAGCGAGAGCAAACCGACTTGTATTTTTATTACCACCCCGACGATTCCGGCGGGAAAACGCTGGCGCAAGACCTGCACAAAAGCATGAAAGCCAACTATGAAAAGCATCGAAAAGGCAGGGAATACGAAGGAACGGTGACCGAACGTGACTTGCACATGTTGCGTGAAACCAAAGTGATTTCTGCCTACGTGGAACTGGGAAACATCAAAAATTACCTCGACCAGCAGCGCATCATCGTGCCGGAGAATCGGCAGTTGTTGGCGGATTGGTTGTTTGAGGGATTGAAGTAGGTGAAAGAAAAACACTCGGCTTTGGATTCGCTGCAAAAAAAAGAGGCGACTTGCACCGGCAAGCCGCCTTTTTTTTTGGTTGAAAACGCAGCTTACATTTCCGCTTCTTCCTCCGTGAAAGGCACTTCGTCGAAGCTGCTGCCATCGGTTTCGTCAACGGCTTTGACGCCTCCCCGGAACCCGACGTGAATTCTTCCAAGCAGTCCGGTGCCTTTGATGCCCCGCACTTTGTAGAGCGGCGTCATGCCTTCCGAACCGACGATTTCAGTGCCGACGCCCCGGCTGCTCATGATTTTCAAGCCCATGCCTGCGTCGGCGATGTCGGCTTCGCCATTGCCGAGGTTGGCGGTGGCTTTAATTTCCACCTCGCTGCTGCCTTCCTGGCTGATGAGCACGGTGCCCGAACCGACCTCGACGACTTCGGAGATGAAAACGTAGTCTTCCTTCCATTTGCCCTGGTCGTACAAATCGAGGATGCGCTGCTCGACTGTTTCCAGGTTTTGGATGCGCCGGTAGGTGGGCGAGGTGGTTTTCAGAAAGATGGATTGTTCCTTTCCAAATTTCACCAGGAAACCTGCCTCGCCGGAGGTGATGGATTTGAAAGCGGCGTTGGTCGAGCCTTCGGCTTTGAATTCGACGGAGATGGAGTTGTTGGATTTGAAATCCAGTTTCTCGCCGTTTCTGCTTGCTGATTCGACGAGGATGTCCAGTTTTTCCAAGGTGGTGAAAGGTTGAAACACGCCTTCGTCAATCTTGCCAACGGCGCCGATGGTCAGTGGCAGGTCGGGCAGCCAGTTGGCTCGGTACTCGTACTGGTTTTGGAGTGTCTTGAGATAAACGGCTTTGAGTTTGCGCATGATGGATGAAGATTTAATGGTTAAGGATGAAGTGAAGGTTGGTGGTTTGAGGTAAATATTTTTTAGCCGAAAGGGCGGGTTTGTAAATTTTTAAGTGTGCCGGTAGCGGGTGGTTGGTTTTTTTGGCGAAGTCGGGAAGCGTCGGTTGCAAAGTGACGGCAGAGGTGACGATTTTCCTCACCACCGATGTCCACCACTCAGTTACTATTTAAATGTCAGGTATGGTTTGAATCCCAATATTCCTGTTCCTCTCAGCCCCCTGATTCTATAAAAAGGAGTCGCCCCCTGCGAACCAATAATTTCTAATGCTATACCTCTACTTGATGCGATGCTCAACGGTACTTTTTCATTTGCCAAGTCCAAAATATCGCCATCGAGCACTTTAAGCTCGATATCGCTATCAGGGCCTTTCGAGATGAGTACGATAAGGGCAGATGTCTTTACAACGTCCGTGATTACAACATAGTCGTCTTTCCACTTTTTGTCGTTCCACAATTGAAGAATTTTCTCCTCTACTTCTTCCAGATTTCTAATTCTCTGGAAGGTCACCTCCTGGGTTTTAAAATAGATGCCTCTGTCTCGAAAACTAATTCTAAAACCAGCCTCCTCAGTTGCGATAGAACGAAAGTCCTGAGAAGCCTCACCGGGTAGCTTGTCACTAACCGTGACCTTGCGGGAGGCAAAATTTAAGGGATTATTGCTGAGTCTGCTTTCCGTTTCTACCTGAATGCCGTACTTGTCTAACGACGAAAATTGTTGAAAAACGCCGTCTACTAACTTGCCAATTGCGCCAATACGCAATGGCATATCGGGTAGCCAGGTTGCTCTGTAATCGGGCATGACATTTTGTAAAAACTTGAAGTAGGCGTCTTTGGTCTTTTTTCCTGTAAGCTGAAAACTCAAGTACTCGACCTCTTCTTTGATATTTTGAAAGGAATCCCGAACCGCTTTGAGTGACTTTGAACTTTGTTCAGCGAGGAGATTCAAGCTATCTCTTTCTTTCTTTTCCCTTTGGAGGTCAGCTACCGTTTTTCCTAGTTCCAAGTTTTTTACTGCTAAATCATTTTCTACTTTTTTGCGGGCAGCTACTTCTTCCTCCGCTTTTGCCCTTGCCAATTTAGCTGCATCGGCTTCGGCGAGTGCTTTTTGTCGTTCCAAATCAACATCAGCGAACGCGTTGTTTGCCCGGAATTCCGCTCTTTTAGCTCGGCGGGCACTTGCCATTGCCTCTGCTGTTTTTTCATCAGCCAACGACCGCAAATATTCCGCACTATCTTTTTGTGTTCGCAGCACTATTGAAATGCTATCGGCGGTGTCTTTTGCTCTTAGCGCAATTGCTTTTTGTTCTGCCGCTTCCGCAGACTCTGTCTCCTTCAACTTGAGGTTTTTTTCTGCAAGTTTCCGCTGGCTTTTTGCAACCTCTCCATTGCTGTAAGCCTTGTAAGCGAATACTGCCAAACCTAAAATGCCCACTGCCGTCAGTGTGTACCAAAACTTTCTTGACTGTTTTTTTTCATTTTCAACCTCAATTTGCATCGCCAATTTTTCTTTTTCAGCAAGAAACTTGGCAGTAATAGTTTCCTCCCTCAAGCTCGCTTCCCGTTCTCTCGCTGCGAGTTCGATATTAAATTTTTCCGCCTCCGCCTCACGTTCCTCCCTTTTCACCTGCTCCTCCAAATCCACCTTCATTTTCCAGCTTTTCTCCACAAACTCCGTCTCCGCCTTATTCAACCAATTGTCCTTTCCTTTCAAAACCTCATCCAGCGCAGGCAGTTGCGGGTGATTATTCCAGAGGTATTCGTCGTCGTTCTGGTGGTCTCTCCAAGCCAGGTAGCCCATCCGCAGGCGCTCCCGCAGGGAAATATTGATGTTACCAAACTCATTTTTCCAACGGTGCAGCGAGCCCCAGCCCCAAACTAAGGCGTCGTGTGCAGGCTCGTAAAAAGGCTTGAGTTTGCTGGCTTCAGGAATCGCTTCACCGGGCGGAGGCTTGACGCCTTCCGGTCTGCCGCCGAGCACGAGCCGCTCGCCGGTGAGTTTTGCCAGCACGAAATCCACCCGTTTGTTTTCTTCCTCGCTCACGTAGGTCAGTTCCTTGCGGCTGACCCGGCGGCTCGCCATTTGGTCGCCCTCGATGGAGAGCATTCGCAGCATGATGTGCCGCATGGTGCGGCGGTGGGCGTCGTCGGGGAGGGTTTCGTAGATGCCGTCGGCGTGGCGGGAAAGTGAGCCGATGATGCCGACGTCTTCGTAAATGTCCCGGTCAATGATGCAGTCGTTTTGAAGGCTTTCTTCGTACATCCGGCTCATGGCGAAGCTCAAAAGCGGCAGCGGCGCTTCCTTGCCGTACACTTCCCGGATGATATCGTTGACCAGTTCCGGCGGGCGAAAATGCACCGCTGCCAACTCGGCGGGGCGCTCGACGACCTCGAGCAATTCTTCGAGGGTGAGCGGCGGCACGACGTAGCGACCTGTCTGCCACCTGTCCTTGAGCCAGGGTCGGCGCTCGAATTGCGGCTCGAAATCGCTGCGGATGGTCACGACGATTTTCACCCGGTGGTGCTCCTGAAATTGGCTGAGGTACGATTGCGGCGTGTCGAGCAGTTCTCGCAGGATTTGCATAAACCGCTCGATTTCAGTCTCTTGCCCGTTGTGCGTGAGCAGTTCCTCGAACTGGTCAATGAGCAGGACGTAGCCTTTTTCAGGTAGAGTGGCGGCATTCATTTTGGCGAGCGTGGCAGTCAGATGTCTGACCGGATCGGCGCCAGGGCGGACAATTTCGATGAGGCGATAGCCTTCTTTGCGCAGCAAGGGAAAAACGCCCGCCTTGATGAGCGAGCTTTTGCCGGTGCCGGAGCTGCCGGTGAGCACGGCGAAATGGAAGCGATTGAGCTTGTCGAGGATTTCTTTGGCAGCTTTGGCTCTGCCAAAAAAGAACTCGTTGTCGTTTTCGTCGAAAGCTGCCAAACCCTTGAATGGGTTGACGTCTTTGGCAATTTTTCGCTTCAGGTTTGGCGGGAGATAGAAGCGTTTTTCGGCGACTTTTTTCGCCACGGTGTCATGTGCAAGCTCGTATTCTTTATCGTTCCGGCGAAGGATGCGGCTTTGCAGGAAAAATTCCCGGCAGGCGATGGCTTGTTCCTGCGTCACCGCAAATCGCTCGCATAGGATGTTGAAGTCGCTCTCGCAAACGACTTTTCTCGTGCCCAACGGCGTGACAAACCATTTCAGGAAAACGAACACCAGGCGTTCTTCCTCGCTGTCAAACTCTTCCTTTCCAGCCCCGGCGCTACCGGCGATTATTTTCGCTTCCAATTGGTTGTTGACCAGCCGTTCCTCATCGAGCTTTTTAACCAGGTGCAGGATTTTCGTGTCGAAAAACTCCTCGTGCACCTCTGCCATTTTCGGGGCGACTTTCATCAAGTCGCCGGTGAATGCGATGTGGTTGGGGTCACGTTTTTCCGCCAGGCGAAACAGTTTTTCGAGGTAAATCTGGAGGTAAGTCAGGTCAACGTACAGCTTGTCTTCGCTCACCTCGTTGACGATGAATTGAGGCACGTCCGGCTCGAAATCAAAAGTGTAGCCATGCGGCGCATGCTTATTGATTTCCACGATTTTAGCGAACATCTCCTTCAAAACGTCGGTGGTTTTGTTGGGCGTGAAAGGCTCCAGCCTGACCACAAAATCGAGCAAACCAGGCAGGTGTTTTTTCATCGCAATCAACCTGCCGACAAACTCGTCTCGCAACACCAACACGACGATGCAAGGCTCTTTCAGCCGAAGCAAATGCGCAATGGTTTTGGCGAAAGTCACCTGTTCGTCCACCGTTCCGTCGGTGAAAATTTCCTCGAATTGGTCGAACAGCAGGTAAACTGTGCGTTTCAGGCGGCTGTAAATTTCGCTGACTAACTGGGCAACTTCAGGCTCGGCAGGCACGGCAGGCAGCGTAGGGGAGGTGGAGTTTTTGGGATTGGAAGCATTGCCGTTTTCCTTGGTTTTCTGATATTCCTCCGCCAGCCAAGCCTTCATTTCTTCATCCATGACGTCGGAAAATGGCTCCTCCTCCAGGTCGTCCTCACTCAACCCGGCAACCACGAATTCCTGTTTTTCAACGACCGCCGGCAAAGCCTTGCGCAGTTCGGCAAGCAGGGACTCGTTGAAGTTTTTTCCCCTGCGCACGTGCAGGTGCGCCCAATCCGAAGGCTTGAACCGTTTTGCCAAACCACAGTGAATGAGGCTGCTTTTGCCCACCCCCGACTCGCCGCAGACGACAATGAGGCTGGTCTTGAAAACCATGCGGAGAAACGAATCTGTCTCTTCCTCCCTGCCGAAAAACAAGTCTTTGTCATCCGGCTTGTAATGTTCGAGTTGCTTGAAAGGACTGCGTCTGGTCTTCATGCTTGCTGAAATTGAGGGTTGTTCAATAGCTGAAGAAAGCGTTTCATGCTGCGATTCACAAGGCGGTACGCCTGCTTGTTGCTGATTTTGTTGAGGCTGGTAGGTTCGCCGTCCGGCTCGTAGGCGGAGTAATAATGATAGGTGATGGGCAGTTTGCCCGCTTCGTCGTAAGTGATGTGGGAAAAGACCAGCAGCGGCGCATTGTTACTGTGCCCGACGCCGTGAAAATTCTTGCTTTTTTGAAAAGCCTTGAGGTCAACCACGAGTGGAGTGAGGTTGATTTTTGTGTCGTCGGCAATGTCCAACCGGTACCTGATTTTGGTTTCAGGGTCGGTTGCGTCGTTCAAGCCATCGTCCTCCTCGTCGTCATCGTCCTCGTCGGGCGGAAGCTCTTCCAGGTTGACTTGCGCCAGCAAGACGGACTTGCAACTGTTGGGTTTGGCGTTCTTGCCCATTCTTTCTTCTCCTTTGTATTTGGCGCCTTGTTTTTTGGAAAAATAGATGACATGTTCGAACTCCGGATGCGCCATGTCCCGGAACAATTTCACGCCCAAGTCTTTGATAACCAACAAGTCGTACTTGGAGCAAAATGCCGCTTTTTTGAGGAAGAAAGTCAGGTGCTTTTCCGCTTCTTCGCAGGCTGCCGCCAGTTTTTCCGGCTTTGAAAACTCCAGGGTGTGCTTCCGCATGCCTTCAAGACTGGTTCGCATGAACTTGTAGGCATCTTGAAAATCCTTTTCATTTTCCAGTTCTTCGGCAAGGTGAACGAATTCCTTCATCAAAGGCTCGATGCCAAGCGCCTTGCAAAGTTTGCGGACATCTTGAATGAACGGCACCAGGTCAATCAACAGGCGGTCAGTTTTTGGGGTGTCAAAAAAGATTTTGAGCGAGCTAAGTAGCTGGCAGCATTGCTTTTCAAGCTTCAGTTTTTCCGCTCCTTTCTTGGCTTCGTCTTCTGGGCTGACAGGGACGTCATTCTCCTTTTTTTTCACCTCGTTCCCAATTTCGGCGTCCATGCGGACAGCTGGCAGCATGAGGTTGCCATTGTCCTTGCCCAGGCATGCTTCCCAAAGCTGGGAGAACCAGATGAGCAGCATCAATTCGCAGAGGTTTTGGTAAATTTTCATCAGGTGGAAAAACCGCTCCTGGGTGAACTCATCGAGCGAGTTGCCGCCTTGCAAAAGGCGCAATAAATCATCTTCGATGGTGAAAGGAAAAGCCTTGGCGATGCTCAATTCGGCAGGCGAATAATCAGGCGTTCTTTGTTTTGCCCATGCTTCCGACCATTCGGGCAGGTAGCCTGCCATGTCTTTGAAACCAGCCTTGGAAAGCGCCATGCAGAGTTGGGCGACCAAGTGCCGGTTGGGTCTGGGGCGTCCCGGTTTTCTGAGTTGCAACTCCTCGAAGTTGCCGTTCAATTGAAAATCCTTGAAAACTTCGTGCTCGGGCGAGCGACAGAAAAGCTGCCATCCGGTGGCTTGATTCGCCTTGGTTTCATCCTTTTTAGGTTTGCTGGAAACGCCCTCGATAGGACGGCCCTTCCCGTTGCTTTTATTGTCATTGTACCTATTGAATTGTTCCACCGCTGCCTCAAAAGCGACCCGGATGCTGGAGCGATTGCCAACCAATTCTTCAAAAAACTGACTGGAAAACGCCGCCGCCGCTTTGTCTTCCACCTCGTCAAGTGTGCCGATGACGAGCGGGACGCCCGCCTCGTGCAGCAGCCGTGCATGCTCGCCGGTGCAGCAGGCATTGAGGAAAACCAAGACCATTTTTTGAGAATATCGCAGGGTGTCTTTGAGGCTTTCCGCAATGCCAGTCACGAAAGCATAAGTATCTGCGAGCTTCATGCTCCTATTGTTGGCGTGACCGCTGAAGTGGAAGATGGAAACGGAGGGGCCGAAATTTTTGAGAAATGCGTCCACCTGGTCTTTGCCAGCCTCTTTGTCCTGGTGGAAACGAAACTTGCCATCGGTCAGGCTATTCTCGCAAATACGGTAATGATTTTCGATTTCCCACTTCAAAGCGGGCAAATCTTTCTCCGGGTTTGCGTAGGCGAAATAGAGGAAAGGGACAGCTTTTTGTTCAGGCATGGGTGACAGTGTTGCTTTTTGCAAGCTTTCCCTCGGAATGTTTAAGCGAAGAATTCGCCGGGGTAAGATTGGCAAGCGTGGAAGATATGCCCGGCGTATCTGTGAGTTGCGAAAATAGCCAAACGGTTATCGGCGGTCAAAAGTTTTTCGGGAATAAAATTGCGGTTTTTTCCGCAAACGACAAGGGCTGGCATTACGCCAGCCCTTGTTGAATGAATGAAATTGAAGTTTGACTGAACGAAGCGCCAAGCCTCAGTTCTTCGTAACCTTATACTTGTACTTCGACTTCGACAAATTCAACTCGATGGTGTAGTTGCCAGCTTCAGAAATGACAATGTTTGCGCCATTGTATTCCAAGTTGCCGTCGGCACTGTCATCGCCCAGGTTCACAGCCCAATCATCGTTTGCCCGGAACTTAAGTTCCTCACCTGTCAGGTCGAGCGTGATGCTCCAAGTGTTCGTTGCCGGGTCGAAAGTCATGTCCTGGTCAGTATTCCAATCATCAGGCAAGGCAGAGCCAATCAATCCCCAGTCTGTGCGAAGTGCACTGTGTACATTGTCATTCAGGTCGACGTTCAATTTGTACAAGCCTTTCGGCCCTGCGGTAATGTCGCCACCGCCCGGTTCGAGACTTCCGTCGTTGCCATTGTCTCCCCAGTTGACGTCCCAGGTAGTACCCTGAACGTACTTATAAGTCGTGTTGTCTTCCCCGAAATAGACATAGCCCTCATACTTGCCATTGTCTTCCGGTGAGTAAACAACCGTCGTGCTATTGAACAAATCCCAACCTTGATAAGCGCCGGGCACCCGAAGGTGAGGTTCAAGAACCGTGAATGGTGTAACCGTGATGATTACAGGGCTTGAATAAACCGGGTCAACTTGCGAGCTAACGGTTGCTACAAGACGTACTTCGAGGTCAACCGGCACTTCGCCAGGAAGTCCTCGGTCATAGATGAAACTGTTCACGTCGTTTTTCGTCACCTTTTCCAGTACCAGCCCAGACGTGACACCCAGATTTTTCGGATTCGCAAAATTGTTTCCAGCAACGTCCAACTCCAGTTTGTAGCTCACGGCGGCATCGAAGCCAAAGTCGGCTGCCGTCCAGGTGAAGTTGGCAAATTGTTCGCCCTTCGTGGCTTCCGTGAGCAAAAAGCTCGTGCCACCAGTTGGGCTGGTAATGGCAGGCGGAGCGCCGAGCTGTAAAATCGGGCTTGCCTCTTCGTCGCTGCACGACTGCCAAAGCAGCGCTGCGACGGCAAGAAATGCGAGATATTTTTTCATTGTCTTTTTTTGAGGATTTGGGAATTTGAGGATTCGAGGATTTGAACTGCTTCAAATCCTCGAATCCTCAAATTCTCAAATCCCTCTGATTTTCAATAGCCTGAATTCTGTTGCAAATTCGGATTGGCTCCCAAATCCGCCGAAGGAATCGGGAAAATATCCAGGTGAGGCGAGGTGGAAGTGCCATCGGGCACATTGCCTTTCCAAGCCCACAAATAGTTGGTCTGGCTGAATTTGCCGTGGCGAATCAAATCCGTCCGCCGATGACCTTCCCAGTACAATTCCCGGGCACGTTCATCCAAG
>CAZHLB010000203.1:0-9728 GCA_964533005.1 uncultured Saprospiraceae bacterium | reverse complement strand
CTCTATTTTGCTGCCCGACCGCTTCCATTTTTTTTCGCTCATCCCCTGTTTAGGAACCCACCTTTCCAAAAGTTGCCAACTTTCGGAAAGGTCGGCGCTTCATCGCTCTACGTCCAGCTTCCTCAAATAATACTCGATTTCACATCCCACCTTCGTAGCGCAATGCTCCAGCATCCAAAAATCCGAGGGAAAGCTTTCTAAAAAGTAGGTCGGAAGGCAGACATCCAGCGCACGGGAGTCGCCGGAGTAATGCGAATGGCTTTCTGAAAAGACCTCGCTCACCGTTGTCCACGTATTTAAAACGCTCACGCCGTTGGCATTCCAGGCTTTAAAATCTGCCCTCGCCGTCGCTCTTTTTTCCAGCCGCACATCGTAAATCGTGGCGCTGACTTTTTCAAAAATGGGTTCGTAGGTCACCTTGCCGCTCGTGTCTTTCACTTCTTTTTGACCCACTTGAACTTGCTTTTCTACCGATCGGCACGACACGTATTTGTCTTCACCCGACACGTAGGCATCGGTCACTTTTGCCTGAAATGTAAAATCATAACCCACGCCTGGCTGAGATTTCCGATGGATGACTTGCCAGGTTTTTTTGCCTGAAATGAGTTCATCCGCCAAGCCGCTTGCCACTTGCTGCCCATAAAAGCCAAAGCCATTTTTCTCCAAATTCACGAGGATGAAAACCCTGCCCAACCGCACGGCGCTGTCGAGCAAAACTTCGGCGAGCGGGTCTTGCCAATCGTACTTTTTTTTCAGGCGTTTGACGTGGTCGTAGGCTTCTCTCGCCTGCAATTTTTCACCGGCAACTGCCTGGCTCAGGTTTTCCCGAATGTCCACCAGGTGCAGGTCGAGGACTTTTTGCCAGCTCTCCGCTACCATTTCTTGCACTGATAGCAGCGAAACCACTGGGCGGTAGCCATCCTCGCCAGCAAGCGGCAGGACTGCTTCCACCTTTTTCTGCCGCTTCGCCATGCCGAGGTGCAGCTTGTGAATGGCTTCCCAGGTACGCAGGTCGCCGATAAGTTTCAGGCTATCAATGGTTTGCAAGTCGTTTTGATTGGCTTTGGCGAAGGCGGTTTCGAGCGCAAGAATGTGGCGGCTGTTCTGCTTTTTTCGGTCGAGGCGGTTGGAGGCGGCGTGGACGGCAGCATCGTAGCGGTTTTGTTCCAGGTAATGCTCAGGCACGTTGCAGGCGGAAAATGCCAGGCAGAGCAAGGCGGCGAGGAAAAGGCTGAGAGACCGTTTCATGGCAATAGATTTTAGAGAAGTGAAGCGTGGCGAGGCAATTCTTTTTTCAGATTGGATGCTTCAAAAATAGGCGGCATTCGCAAGGAAAGTAGGCGGAGTAAGGGTTTTGGGCGTTTTTCAAAAGTTAAATTTCAAGGTGGTGATTGGTGATTGGTGATTTGGCTACCCCAATCACTAATCACCAATCACCAATCACCTCAAAGCGTCAGCAAAAACCCAATTGTAAAGTTCGCATCCCAGTCAAAAACGAACTGCTCGCACCCGGTGGCGTCGGCGATGGCTTTGTAAATATTCAGCCCCGCCTTTTGCTTCTCGCCTTCGGCTTGGTACTCGCCGGGCGCTTTCAGCACGGTGTAGCGTTCCTTGCCGCTGCGCCCCTGCTTCGCCAACTCGAAGGGTATGCCGCCGATGATGAAACACGTTTCCCGAAGCTCCGCCGGGATGGTTTTCGACTTGGCGAGCGCATCCTGGTAGGCGGCTTCATCGGTGACGTTGTTCTGGTAATATTTCGAGCCTTTGGCTTCGGCAGCTTTGATTTGACCGCTTTGCATCCACGAAATTTTGGTGTTTCCGCTGCCGATGTCCACCACGAAAGCCTTGTTTTGGTAGTCGGCAGGCATGGCGCTGCGGAATGCCAATTGACCTTCTTTTTCAGGCGTCACCGTATTCACGACGTAGCCGAGGTTTTTCAATGCAGCGATGATTTTGGAAGTAATCGGCACTTTCTGAGCGCCGGAACTGATGACGAAGTGGATGTCTTTGCCGGTCACGCCGAAGGCGAGCATCTCGGCGATGTAATTTTTCAGCCCAGCGGTGATGTCGGCATCGGAAGTCATGCCTTCATAGACGAGGCTGGAGCCGAAGTCCGCTTTTTTTAGCTCCCAGTTTTTTTGTGCATCCACATTGATAATGAAGGAGTTGAAGCCGGTTGCACCCAATTCGACCACTCCTTTCAGCTTGCCGCCGGCGGGTTTTGGAGGTGAATAATTGAAAGTGGAAGAGGCAGTTGCAGTGGTTTCGTCTTCGACAGCGGTATTGTCGCTGGGTGGGGTGGTAGTTTGAGAATCGTCCGGTTCGGTGGTGGTGGTTTCGGTCGCCGCTTTTTCGCCGCCGAGGACGCCGGGGAAAAACTTGCGCACCGCTAAAACGACGCCCGCCACGATGGCGAGGACGATGAGGAGACGAGCAAAAGGAGTCAGTCTTGCCATTGGTTGATGAATTATTGGTGAAAAATGAAGTTGAACTTTACCAGATTCTTTGAACCGGATAAAGGTCGAAAACCGTGTCAGCACTGACGACGGGGATATTTTCGATGATTGCCTGAGCGATGATGAGCCTGTCGAAAGGGTCTTTGTGGTGGAGAGGAAGTTGCTTTAAATGATAAATGTGAAGGCGCTCGATGGGAAGCAATTTGTACTGAGTTACTCGAATTTGATGCTCAATGGCTACGTCAACAGGGTCATTAAAAGCCAGTTTGCCTGTTCCCACTTTAATGACCATTTCCCAAATGGAAGCATAACTGATAAGCCGGACGTCGAGACTTTCAATAATCCTTCTTGCCTTTTGACTCAATTTCTTGTTGCCTTCGGCATGCCAAATGAAAGATTGAGTATCAATTACGTAGCGGTTCATTCGATGTATTCTTTGAATTCTTCAGGAATTTCATTGAAGTCAGGCGCCATGTAAATTTTGCCTTTGGCGTTGCCAAACGTGGAAGGGCGTTTGCCGACAGGCTGAGGTTGCTCGATTTTTTGCTGATGTTTTTGCAGCAAAAACTCAATGAAATCAAGCACTTCCTGGCGCAAGTCGAGCGGCAGGCTGTTGAATTTTTGAAATGCAAGCGTTTCCATGACCTTATTTTTTTCAGAATAACTGCAATTCTAAAAAGATAGTTGACCAATCAAAACAACCCCGAAATATTCCCCTCCCCATCAATGTCTATGTTCTCCGCCGAAGGCACTTCCGGCAGCCCCGGCATCCGCATGATGTCGCCCGTGATGGGCACGACGAAGCCCGCCCCCGCTGCAATTTCAATTTCCCGCACCGTGATGTTGAAGCCGGAGGGGCGACCGATGAGGTCGGGATTGTCGGAGAGCGACTTCTGCGTTTTTGCGATGCAAACTGCCGCTCCGTCCATGCCAAGTTTGGTGATGCGCTTCAAGTCGAGCCGGGCTTTTGGCGTGTATTCGACCTCGGCAGCGCCGTAGATTTTGGTGGCGATGGTTTTGATTTTTTCCTGGATGCTCCAACTCCAATCGTAGAGCGGGTGGAATTGACCGTTGCCTGCTTCGATGGTTTCGACGACAGCATGGGCAAGACTTTCAGCGCCTTCGCCGCCCTTCGCCCAGACTCCGGAGATGATGGCTCGAAAGCCCAATTCTTCGCAGCGGTTCACGATAACATCCAGTTCGTCAGGCGTATCCGAAGTGAAACGATTCACGGCTACGACTGCCGGGATGCCGAAAAGGCGAGAATTTTCGAGGTGCTTTTCGAGGTTGCACAAGCCCCGGCGAACGGCGTCCTGGTTTGGGAAAGTCAGGTTTTTTGGGTCTGCCCCGCCGTGATATTTCAGCGCCCGGACGGTGGCGACCAGCACGATGACTTTTGGCGACAAACCGGCGCTCTGGCACTTGATGTCCATGAATTTTTCAGCGCCCAGGTCGCTGCCAAAACCTGCCTCCGTCACCACGTAGTCCGACAGAGACATGCCTGTTTTTGTGGCGATGACGGTGTTCGTGCCTTGCGCAATATTGGCGAAGGGGCCCCCGTGAATGATGGCTGGATAGCCTTCCAGCGTTTGCACGAGATTCGGCTGGATGGCGTCTTTGAGCAAGGCAGCCATTGCGCCGTTTGCCTTCAAATCTCTTGCAAAAACAGGCTGCCGGTCGTTGGTAAAGCCAATGAAAATATTGCCCAGCCGCTCCTTCAAGTCGAGCAAATCATTTGATAGACAAAGGATTGCCATGATTTCGGAGGCAACCGTGATGTCAAAACCGCTCTCTCGTGGAATGCCGTCCGAAGTGCCGCCCATGCCGATGACCAAATGGCGCAGCGCCCGGTCGTTCATGTCCATCACCCGCTTCCAGGCGATGGTGCGAGGGTCAATGCCGAGCGAGCGTTTTTTGCTTTGCAAGTTGTTGTCAATCAGCGCCGAAAGCAGGTTGTGCGCCTTTTCGACGGCAGCGAAATCGCCGGTGAAATGCAGGTTGATGTCTTCCATTGGCAGCACCTGCGAGTAGCCGCCGCCCGTCGCCCCGCCTTTCATCCCGAAGACGGGCCCCAGCGATGGCTCCCGCAACACCACGCAAGCCTTTTTGCCGATGCGGTTCAGCCCTTGCGACAAGCCGATGCTGACGGTGGTCTTGCCTTCGCCAGCCGGGGTGGGCGAGATGGCGGAGACGAGCACGAGCTTGCTTTTGCTGATTTTTTCTTCGTTGATGAGGTGGAGCGGGAGCTTTGCCTTGTACTTTCCGTAGAGGTTCAAATCGTCTTCGGAGATGCCGAGCTGCGCGGCGATGGCTTGGATAGGTCGCAGTTGGATAGTTCTTGCGATGTCTAAGTCGGTCATAAATAATTTGGTTGTGGCTTGGCAGGTGTGTTGGAGCGGGGCGAAAAATGGGGCATTTCTCTAAATTTGAAGCAATGAAAAAAATTTCAACCAATGAAAAAGCCCTGCCCGGCGGGTAGCCGGGCAGGGCTTTTTCATGGACTGCCAGTCGTTTACAGGCGGGTTAATTTAAAGAGCCGTTTTTCTTTTCCGCTTCTAAACTGGCGATGACTTCCTTGACTTTTTGGAGTGGGATGTCGCCAAGTTCGGCAATGTATTCGGGCGTAAAACCCATGGCTGACCACTTGCGGATGAGGTCGAATTCTTTTTGGTTTACCCCTAACTCGATGCCTTCGAGCTTACCTTCGACCTTGCCTTCGAGCTTGCCTTCTTGCCTTGCTAAATCCCAGACATTGAATGATTTCATGACCGTTCTTTTAATTTTTGGTGATTGTTCTGAAAGTTGGATGATTTCATTCGCACTAATGTCAGTCGTTCTCTCAATAAAAACAAGCAACGTAGCCACGAATTTTTTTCCATCATCGGTCTTTTCGTATTCTTCTGAAAAGGCAAAAATCCGCTCGAAGTTTTGCCGGATGTAGCTTGCGTCGCCGCTATGCTTGAGCAACAGCAAGGCGTTCACCAGGAACATGGCTTCCAATTGCAGAATGAACTCGTCCGAGTAATCATTCAAATTCACCAAAATGAAGTCGAACAAAGGATTGTAACAAGCCAGCAATTTGTCCATGCCTTTGATGGAATTGCTCATCGGCTTGTATTCCCATGGCTCTTTTCCGTGATAGAGCAGGATGCAAAGAATAGGCGTGTGCTTCTTTTTTTGCTTCCTGTCCAACCGCCATTTCTCCCTGATGTAGTCCAAAAGTTGAAAATGAGGATGGTTCGGGCGGTTGCTTTTGTGCTCCTTGATGAGGCATAATTCCACGGCATCGTCTCCGTACAAACAACTATAGACCAAGTCGGCATAAAAGCGCCGCAGCTCAGGCGGCACGTACGAAGTAGGTTCGGGGCGAAGCGTTGACAGCTTTAGCTTTTTGACAAGCTCGACCGGCAAAAAGCTGGCAATGAATTTTTTAACGACGGCAGGTCTGGAAAAAACTTCTCCATAAAGCAGGTCGTAAGGTTGGGCAGCTTTGCTCATAGAAATTGGGTTGAAAATTAAGGCGCACCAAACAATTGCTGCTTCCCTGGTGCGTGCCGCAAATGTTGGCAACTAAAAACCGGCAGTCAAATTTTTCATTTTGATATGCTCTAAACCTCACCCCGGCTCCCGAATCACAAAATGAAACCTGCTCCCCACCCCCACCTCCGACTCCACCCAAATCCGCCCCCGGTGCAGTTCCACAATCTTCTTGCAGTGCGCCAAACCGATGCCCGTCCCATCAAACTTGTGCGCCGGATGCAGCCGCTGAAAAATGGTAAAAATGCGCTCGTGAAATTTCTCCTCGATGCCGATGCCATTGTCCTCCACCACGAAATGCCAACCGCCCCCAGCGTTTTCTTGAGCGGCAGTTACGTTGATTCGAGGCATCCCACCTGGTTTTTGAAATTTCAGCGAATTGCTGAACAGGTTTTGAAAAAGCAGCCGCATTTCCGTGGGGTAGGCAGTCAGTGTTGGCAGTTTGCCCACTTCTATTTCGGCTGACTTTGCTTTCAACGAACCATCCATGTCCCTCAAAACCTCCCCGACCAACTGCCGCATGTCCACCTGTTGCGGCTGGCTGGTTCTGCCGATGCGGGAATGTTCGAGCAGGTCGGTGATGAGGCGGCTCATGCGACCGCAGGAGTCTTTGATGAAACCGATGGACTGGCTCAGATTTTCATCCGGCGGCAACTCGCTCTCTATCAATTCAATAAAACTGAAAATAGTATTCACCGGCTCTTGCAGGTCGTGCGAAGTGATATAGGCGAAGTGTTCCAGTTCCTTGTTTTTTGTGCGCAATGCTTCCGCTGCTTCCTTGATTCCCGTGATGTCGGGGCTAGTGCCAACGTAGCCGAGAAACTCGCCGGAGGCAGAAAACCGGGGCAAGCCAAACGAATCCACCCAGCGATATTCTCCGTTTCGATTTTTGAGGCGGGCTTGGCAGCGGAACGGCGCACGGGCATTGAAAGCCTCTAAGTAGGTTCCAACGTAATTTCCCTCGTCGCCAGGATGCAGCGAAGGTTGCCAGCCGAAGCCCTGCACTTCTTCCATGCGTTTGCCAAAAAAATCCAGGTAGGCTTTGTTCACGAATTCGCAGCCGCCGTCTGCCCCGTTCACCCAAATCAGCACCGGGGCGCTGTCGGCTAAGGTGCGGAAGCGGGCTTCGCTTTCCCGCAGGATTTCCTGGCTGCGCAGCTTTTCCATCGCCAGCCACGTGCGCTCCGCAATGACGCCAATTAAAGCGACGTCCGCTTGTGTCCAATGGCGGATATGGTTACTAACGAGGAACAGCGACCCAACCCAAACATGGTCACGAATGACCGGCTGCACCAGCAAGGCACGAAAGCCAAACGATTCGTAGCCTATTTCATAAAAAGAGGCAGTCAGCAGGTCGGTCTTGGTATCGTCGATGGCGACCAATCGCCCCGCTCGCAAGGCATCCACCACCTCTTTCGGATAATTGGAAAACGGAAACGTGCCCAGCACGGAAACCGCATTTTCACTGCGGTATTCATGGTTTGCGACGGAAATTTCTTTTTCAACAAACACCTCCGTGAAGGCGCAATTTGAAACTCCAAAATGCCTGGCAGTCAACTCGCAGACCTCATCCAGCAACGCTTCCGACCGCTCCGCAAAACGGATTTTTTCACCGAGCGCCAGCAGGAATTCCCGCTCCATTTCCTGGCGTTTCAGCTCGGTTAAATCATTCACCTGGGCAAAAAAACCTTTGACTTGACCATCCGCTCCGAAATCCGGCAGGTAGCTTACATGGACGTAGCGAGACCCGCCATCTTTGTAAGGTATCCAGCTCTCAAAGCTCACCTGTTCGCCCACAAACACTCGCTCGAAATGCGGAACCAAACCCTGGTAAGCATCCTCGCCCAAGACTTCCCACAAATATTTGCCGACGATGTCCTCCCGTTTGTGCCCAAACCATTGCTCGTAAGCGTAATTGACAAAAGCATACCGCCGCCCGGCATCCACGTAGGAAAGCAAGCCCAAAGCCGAGTCCATGATGAGCCTCATTTTTTGCTCGGACGCTTCAACTGCCTGACGGGCAAGCACTTGCACCGTGATGTCTTTGACGCAACGCATCACGCCAAATCTGCCGTCCGGCAAAGTGACCCGTTTGATTTCCCATTCAAAAAACGCCGGCGCACCTGTTTCTTTGTTATCCATCTGATGTTCCGCCAGGAAAAATGGCTCTCCTGTTTCCAGCGTATGACGGAAGACATTTAGGATGCTCTCGGCACGCTCAGAATCAAGCTGCCGCACGATTTCTTCGAAATCTCTGTCTATAAAATCGGTGAGATTGCCAAAACTGGGCAGGGCATTCGGGTTCACGTAGCGTAGGCGGAAGTCGGCGTCCACCAGGTAAATGGCAACCGGCAAAGCGTCGAAAATGACTTTCAACTGCTCCAAGCCGGAGCCTAAAGCTTTTTTTGCGGGTTGTACGCCGTCCTTTTTTAGCTGTTCCTGTAGGAAAATTTCAGCGGTAGTGTCTTTCACGGAAGTCATGTTTTAGTCAAGGTCTTTGCGAAGGTCATAGAAATCTGCAAGGTGGAAGCGTTCCCTTGCGAAATTCGGAGGCGCCAATCGGAATGCAGCGTGGCAAATAAGGTGAACAAAGCCTGCTCCCCTGCCGTCCTAATTTTGACGCACGAGCGTCCGACTCATTCATCATTTACCTTTCATCATTTTCAACCCTGCCTTGAAAACAAGAAAGCGCATCCTTAAAATAATTGGTTATTGCTTGTTCAGCTTGGTTTTGCTGGTGGGGCTGGGCTTGTTTTTGCTGTCCCGCCCGGCAGTGCAACAGCGGCTGACGAGTAGCATCGAAAAGTTTTTGGAGAAAAAAATCGGGTCGGAAGTTGCCATCGAACGAGTCTTCGTGCAATTCCCGAAATCGCTGTTATTGGAGGGCGTTTACGTCGAGGACGAGCAAGGCGACACGCTTGTTTTCCTGGGCAAGCTGACTGCGAATGTAGGTTTTTGGGATTTGCTGAAAAACAAAATCACCGTCAAAAGCCTCGCCATTGAAAATACTTCCATTCGTGTCCTTCGCAGGGGCGGGCGCTCCAATTTCGATTTCATTCTCGAAGCTTTTACCCAGCCTACCGGCGCTCCAAAGCCGCCCGACACGACCGCTGCCGCCTGGATGATTGACATCGCACCGGCAGTTTTTCGGCTGGAAAATATTGCCATCACGCTGAATGACAATGATTTGCGGCAATTCATCGCCGCCCGCATCGGCAATTTCGAAGTAAAAACGGACAGCGCCGACTTGCCTGCCAATCGCTTCGTGTTCAAAAACGTGGCGCTTGGCGATAGCCGGATTTCGTTTCGGCAACTCGCCCCTCCGAAAGACACTGCCGCCGGGGATGCCGCCGTCGCCGCATTTTTTCTCGCCTTGCGCAACGCAGAAATTTCCAACAGCACCATTTTTTACGAAACGACTGCCCTGCAACTCGATGCTCAACTGGCTGACGCAACGTTGGAAAATGCCACATTTTCAACTGCCACCGACGGCGCTCTGGCATTGACTGCCGAAGCCTTCCAACTCGAAAAAACAGGTAACCGCCTGGCTTACAAAACTCTGCCTGCCCCGCCGCCGACGCCTCGAAATTTCAATCCCGGCGACTTCGACTTGACCAACGTGGCGGCGGAGTTTCGCAATTTTTCATTTTTCCAGGCGAGCGACCTTTTCCCAACTTTTAAAAATTTGGGGAGGGGGGGGTGGGGGTGCAGGCCCCCCCCCATACGAAAATTTTT
>CAZHLB010000202.1:0-9730 GCA_964533005.1 uncultured Saprospiraceae bacterium | reverse complement strand
ACTACGAAAAAGCCAACTCTCAAAATACAAAATTTAAGAAAACTTAAATTACAATCTACTTAGTGGCTTGTCAAGTAATATCTGGTAAGTTCTTGCAAGTCTGCGACTTGCAAGCGTCACATTGAAACATCTTCACGGCACTTGCAAGTCGCAGACTTGCAAGAACTAAGTCCAATATTATTTCACAATAACTAAAACAATGAATTATGAAATCCTTTTTGACACTCTTAATCTGCATTTACGCAATTCAATTATTTGCGACGGCATCCGGCCATTTTCCAAACACCTCGATAGGTTATGGCCCACCCACAGGCACTCATAATACATCCTACACCATTAACCCCAATGGAAGACAATCTACCTTGCATCTGACTGTCGCTCATTCGGATATTTACTCAAACGGTATGGCCGATGTTTATGTAAACTTCAATTTTGATACCTCAGGAAAAAACGTCTATATCGTTTATACCACAAACGGAACTAATCCCACCAAGACGAACGGCACCGTTTTGAATGCCAGCTTTTCCTATTACGATTCGGGGCAAGACGATAGATGGTGGCTTGGACAAATCCCGTCGATTGCCCAGGGAACTACGGTCATGTATATCATTTACATCAGCGACAACACTCTTGCTAATGCATTTGGAAGAATTGGAACCAATGGATACGTGACAACTTGGACGGAAGGAGACAATTCCGGGTTCTCTTATTCGGTACAGGCTCCATTGCCTGTGGAATTAATTTCTTTTAATATCACAAATGTCAGTTCTTCTGTTCGACTTCACTGGGCGACTGCCTCCGAGCAGAACAATGACCGCTTCGAAATCGAGCGTAGTGCAGACGCCCGCGCCTGGCAAACCCTCGCCACCATCCCAGGCGCAGGCTTCTCCACCACCTTCCACAGCTACGAATTTTTGGATGAAAAGCCCCTGCCGCTCAATTTCTACCGCCTGCGCCAAGTGGATTTCGACCAGCAAGACAGCTACTCAAAAGTCATCTCCATTGAATTTGCCGGCGGCGACCAACCGCCTCGCCTCTCGCCCAACCCGGTTGCAAATGAATTGACCCTTGACTTTTACCAAGAAATGGAGCCGGGTCATTCGGCGCTGATTTTTGACCCAACCGGCAAACTCATTTTTGAAGCGGCAATTCCGCCGGGCAAAAAATGCCAGTTTGACATCAGTCAACTATCGCCAGGCATCTATTTTCTAAAAATCAAGGGCAGCAGCGGGCAAGCCTTCTGGCAAGAACGATTTTTTAAAAATTAGACAGAAAGCAAGATTTCCAGCAGCCGGGCGGCTCGCTCCCCAGCGAGCCGCCGGATAAAAAATTGGGTCTATGAAACGGTATTTACTTCTCGCAACTTCGTTCGCAATCACTGGTATTTCCCTTTTCTCCCAACCCACCATAGACGGCGACATGAGCGACGCAGGTTACGCAACCATCGGCTCCGCATCTTCCCAAAATGGATTTGGCAACGACAATGACATGGGCGTCATCAAGTATGCAACCGACAACACCACTATTTATTTAGGCATCACCGGCGAGTTGACCAGCAACGACAACATCGTGCTGTTCCTCAATTTTTCCGGGTACGCCGGATGCACGGGTGCGCTCGCCGGGGACGGTACTTGCAGCACGGGCGCATTTCACACTTCCAGCACTTCCGGCGATTATGGCTTGGATGGCGCCGTCATGGACATGGACATTGACTTTGCTTTTGCCTTCAACGAGGGAAATCAGAACGGCAGCAACCCCAACAATTTCTACGTGGACGCCGCCCGCTTCGGCACTACCGGCTTGTTGAATTGCGGCTACCTAGGAAACACGGGCAGTTGGAATGGAACCTCGGTGAGCTTAAATACAAGCGGCATATTCAGTGGAACGGGAAGCATAACCATTGCTTACCACAGCGGTTTTGCCGGCAATTCTGACAAAGGCATCGAGTTCAGCATTCCCCTCGCTGCGTTTCCGGGCGTCACCAATACGCAGACGCTTCAGGTTTTTGCCATCATCACAAATGCATCGGGATGGAAGTCAAATGAAACTGCGCCGGGAAATGCAGGCGCTTCCAATCTTGGCAATGACGCCAACCTGACTGACATCAACGGGCAAGATTTTTTCACGCCACCACAAGCGCTGTTGCCGGTTGAACTGCTTGGTTTTTCAGGTGCAGCTACTGAATCTGCCGTGAAATTGAAATGGCAGACCGCTTCGGAAACGAACAACAACTTTTTTGAAATCCAACGCTCCGCCGACGCCCGCACCTGGCAAACCCTCGGCAAAGTCGAAGGCGCAGGCTTTTCCACCACCTTGCGCAGCTATGAATTTTTGGATGAAAAGCCGTTGCCGCTCAATTTCTACCGCCTCCGCCAGGTTGATTTTGATGAAAGCGCCAACTTCTCAAAAGTGATTTCCGTCCAATTTGAGGGCAACGACCGACCATTTCGCCTCTCGCCCAATCCGGTGGAAAATGAATTGACACTCGCCTTCAAGCAAGAAATTGAAGCCAGTCAATCGGCGCTCATTTTTGACCAAACCGGAAAAATGGTTTTGGAAACAGCCCTTTATGCAGGCAAGAAATGCCAGCTCGACGTCAGTCAACTTTCGCCGGGAGTTTATTTCCTGAAAATTAATGGGAAAGAGTGGCAGGAGAGGTTTGTGAAAAATTGAACTAGGATAACCGGGATTTACAAGAATGTTTTAGGATTGGGGCAGCACGTCTCAATCCTAAAACATCCTTGTAAATCCCGGTTATCCTAGTTCAAACTCAGCGAGTCTCTCAAAAACTCAAACTCGCTCTTGTTCTTCTTCCAGTAGGCAGTTTTCAGTGAGCGTTTCAAAGTGCCTTTCGACGAGATTTCCTTTCCATCCTCCTCCACCCACGACAAGATTTTGTGCGGAAAAACCGCCTCGAAGCCAATGGTCAGCGACCGCTCGAAATTGAGGTACTCGACCACGAGGTAATTCACGTCTCCCTCTTTTTTCATTTGAATCCGAGCCTTTCGAGGCTCCAATTTTTGATGCCGCAAGCGGGAATAAAAAGTGCTTGGAATCAGCTTGACCTCGCCTTCTGCAATGCTGCCGGGATTGATGCGAAGGCGATTCAAAAGCTCATCTTCGAGCATGGCGGCGGGCAGTTTTTCGCTCACGTCGCCCTCTTTTTCAAAGTAGGAAAATTGAGAAAGGCGGTATTTGCCGCCGTCCAGATTGAGTTGCGTGAAGGTGTGCCCGCACCAATCCTGCGAAGTCGTTGTCGTTTTCAAAGTGTGTGGAAACTCGCTGATATTCAAGGGAGTAAACACCGACTGCATCATCGAGTAATCGTAAATGCCCGTGACGAAGCGGCGAATATGGTTGAGTTTTAGCACCGGAACTTTGTCCTTCCAATCAGCTTCCGGGTCGTCCAATTTCACCTGTTTTAACTTCGACAAATCTTCGGTGACGAAAACCAAAACTGCTTCGCCGGTGCGCTGCTCGCCGTAGCGGGATTGCTCCAGGTGGTAGCTGTTGACTTCCGCTTCGCCTTGAAACCAGTAGGTGGCAAATTCATCCCGGTTGGCATTGGCGACAAGCTTGGCTTGGTTGTCCTGCTTTTTTGCCGGTTGGCAATTGGAAAGAAAAACTCCGAGGAGAAGAATGGCGAGGCTTGTAGATGTTCGCATACTGTAAAAGTTTGGGTGAAAGCAGACAGGTCGGCAACAACCGTTTGAGGGAGAAAAATGAAATTTTTTCTCTTTCAAACGGCTCTTGCCGACCTGTCTGCTTTGAGTGAAAACGAGCCTAAAATCAACATCGCCGCCCTGTCGCATTGTTTTTCAGAATTTCTACTTTTGCCGCCGGTTTTTCAGCGACGAGGCTCTTCTTGCTGCCTTCCCACATTTCACCGGCTGAATCAACGGCTCAATATGGTTTTCAGAATTTTTGGATTTGGTTTACTTGGACAAATAGAGGCAAAGACGCTGAAAGCTATTTCTTTACCTATTGAGAAAAAATCATGAGCGAAGTAAAAATCTTCACGGGCGACTGTTCCCGCTACCTGGCTGAAAAAATCGCAGATTATTACGGGCAACCCCTCGGCGATGTGCAACTCATCCGCTTCAGCGACGGGGAAATGCAGCCGGTCATCAACGAGTCGGTTCGTGGCGCTTACGTGTTTTTTGTCCAATCCACCCCCGCCCCGGCGGAAAACCTGATGGAGCTTTTGTTGATGATTGACGCTGCAAAAAGGGCGTCTGCAGAATATATCAGCGCCGTCATTCCCTACTTTGGCTATGCCCGGCAAGATCGCAAGGACAAATCCCGGGTGCCAATTTCTGCCAAGCTCATCGCCGAGTTGCTCCAAGCCGCCGGCGCCGACCGGGTGATGACGATGGATTTTCATGCCGACCAAATCCAGGGCTTTTTTGACATCCCCGTTGACCACCTGCGCAGCGAAGCCATCTTCATGCCTTACTTGCAAAATCAGGATTTGGAAAAAGTCATTTTCGCCTCGCCCGACGTGGGCGGCGTGAAACGGGCGAGGACGTATGCCAAACATTTCCTGAAAAACCTGGTCATCTGCGACAAGTACCGCACCAAGGCAAATGAAATTGCAGAGATGCGGGTCATCGGTGACGTAAAAGGCGGCGATGTGATTTTGGTGGACGACCTGGTGGACACGGCTGGCACTTTGTGCCGGGCGGCGGACGTGTTGATTCAGGAAGGCGCACTAAGCGTCAGGGCGCTCTGCTCTCACCCGGTTTTGTCGGGAAAAGCCATCGAAAACATTGAAAAATCTTCGCTGAAAGAGTTGATTGTCTGCGACACCCTGCCGATTCCGCCAGCCAAGCAATCGCAAAAAATCAAGGTGCTTTCCTCTGCCAAACTGTTCGCCAGGGCAATACGAAACACCCATGAACACCGCTCTATCTCAGCGTTATTCATCGAAGGTTGAAAAAAGCACTCTTTTTGATTTGAATGGAAGCCGGAACTTGGCGGAAAGATGGACGAGAATCAACTGAACGGCTTGCCTGTCTAATCCTCGTCGTTGTTGTGGAAGTTCTCGATTGCCTTCAAGGTGTTGGCAATCTTCTTGTAATCCACCCGGTAGTGAATAAACTTACCTTCCCGTTCGGTATCCACCAGCCCGGCAAGGCGCAACACCCGAAGGTGTTGGGAAGTAATGGATTGCTCCAGTTTGAGGGTATTGTAGATTTTGTTGACGTTGATTGTTTCGTGTTGGTCAATAAACGCCAAAATCTTCATCCGAAGCGGATGTGCCAATGCCCTGAGAATGTCGGACGACGTCCGCAGCTTTTCGTTGTTGATAGTTACCTTAGCCCTTCTCATAGAAGCACCAAATTTTGTTCAGAGTGAAAGGTTTGCGAGGCAGCAAATATGCGTCAATAACTTATCTTTCTCAAAGTGAAAAAAAAAAAGATGCTGTAAACCAGTTGATTTACAGCATCTTGAAAAGAAGTTTTGCTGACTTAGCAGACGCATATCGCAGAAACGACTGCGCTGTTATGTGCTGTAATTCAACTTTGTGTGTTGAGATTTCTTCATCACGGGATTACGTTTAGACGCTTGAAAAAAAATTAAAAAACCTCATCGGGAAAGGTCACTGCCCACCCCGGCTTTCGGCAAAGCCGCCGTTTTTTAAGCTGCCAATTCTTCAACAAGTTGGGAAATTTGCGACAAGCGGTCTTTGTCCAAAGAGTAGAAAATGAATTTGCCCTGTCGCTCTGTCTGAACAACGCCTGCCCGGCGGAGGATTGCCAAATGTTGGCTGGCGACCGACTGTTCGAGGCGAAGTTTGATGTAAATGTCGGTGACCGTCATCTTCTCGTACTCTTCCAACAGGTCAATCATGCGCTGGCGGAGCTTGTGGTTGATGGCTCGCAGCACCATCACTGCCTTCCTCAACTCTGCATAATCAAGTTGAATTTCCTGCGCTCCCTTCTTGAGCACAATGGTCTCGCTTTTTTGCTTTCTCATAAGGATGTCATTTTATAGTTAAAGAATTTAGTTTCCTCAAATTAGTGCAATCTTCGATGCCTGTCCATCCAAGAACTATACCAACTGAGGAAATCGTGGAGATAGTGAGTTCCCTTCTCATGTCTAATGATTTAATTTAGTGGGCGCAAGTAAATCAGCTTTTGTGGTATCTGTACCACAATCAAAAACAATTTTTTTTAGAGTATAAAACTTGATTTTACTAAGTATTGAAAAACCTATTGCTCCGTCCACATTTTGTTTTTGGTGGATGTTGTGATATTTGGATGCTTGAGATAGTGCGGCGAAAAAAGAGCGAGGTCGGCAAAGTTGCATTGCGAAAAAGCACGGCTTGAAAAGCTGACCAAATGAGCCGAAGAACAGCGCACCGGGCTGAAAATCGCCAATGGTGATGTCAAAACTACCTTACATTTTTCCGATCCGCTGCCGGAAAAAACGATGGTTTTTCCTGCTGAAAAGTATTCTTCCCAGGCGCTCATATCCACAATTTTTGCAGCGCCTGATTCCACCATATTATTATTAGTATCAAATAATGCGCAATAAACCTCCATTCTCCTGGCGTCAATCATAGGGCAATAATATGCCGCTTGTTTTTCTTTTTGATATGTGCCAAAAGCTAAAGCCTTTAATGTATCTATTTCTAAAAGTGGTTTGTTCAAAGCATAACATATTCCTTTTGCTGTAGATACGCCAACTCGCAAGGAGGTATATGAGCCGGGGCCCGCACTCACAGCCACCGCATCCAGATTTTTCAGGTTGAGGTTTGCCTCTGAAAAACATTGCTGAATCAGCAAAGTGATGAGCTTGGCATGGTCGCTCAATTTGTCGGTTTCACGCAGCGCCAGCACCTCTTCGCCCCGGCTGAGGCAAACGGAACACACTTCAGTTGCGGTTTCTAAATTCAGAATCAATGGTTTGTCTATCACAACGCTCATTTTAAAAAGTGAAAACTGTTGAAAATCAAACCCTTACCTCCTAATTTCTCAATCCCGAGATTTCGGGACGAGTCTTCCAGTTTCTCAATTTTCAGTTTTTACTTTTGCGGCTCAATTTTCAGAAATCTTTTTGCTCATGCGTCTTTCTTGTCTTCACCGCTTTTTGTAGCGACCTCGCTCGTTCTTCCCGCCTGCCGGGAGCCTTTCTTCATTTCTCAATTTCATCTTTTAAAAAAGTTACTTCATGCTGGAAAAACTGGAAGCAATTCAAAATCACTTCTTCCAATTGGAAGAACAAATGGCTGACCCCGCCATCCTCGCCGACCAGGACAGGTACGCCAGGCTGGGCAAGGAATACAACAAGCTGAGAGAAATCGTCGAAGCCTTCGAGGAGTACAAAAAGCTCTTGGCAAACATCGAAGGAGCCAAAGAATTGCTGCGGGAAAAAGACGACGAGATGCGGGAAATGGCAAAAGCCGAGTTGCAAGACCTTGAACCTCAAAAAGATGCGATTGAAACCCGCTTGGTAAAACTGCTCACCCCCAAAGACCCGGAAGACTCGAAAGACGTGGTTTTTGAAATCCGGGCAGGCACTGGCGGCGACGAAGCGAGCCTTTTTGCAGGCGATTTGTACCGGATGTACTCGAAGTTTTTCGAGTCGCAAGGCTGGAAAACGGAGGTGCTTTACGAAAACGAGGGAACGGTCGGCGGCTACAAAGAAATCTCCCTGGAAATTTTTGGCGACGACGTTTTTGGCAAGTTGAAATTTGAGTCCGGCGCTCACCGGGTGCAGCGAGTGCCCGAAACTGAGGCAAAAGGGCGTGTCCACACCTCCGCTGCCACCGTCGCCGTGATGCCCAAGCTGGAAATGGAAGACGTGAAAATCAACCGCTCCGACCTGAAAATTGACACCTTCCGGTCGAGCGGCGCAGGCGGTCAGCACGTGAACAAAACAGAATCCGGTGTCCGCCTGACCCACCTGCCGACTGGCGTCGTCGTCGAATGCACCGAAGGGCGCTCGCAACACTCGAACAAGGAAATCGCCGAACAGCGGCTTTACCAAAAAATCTACGAGATGCAGCGAGATAAAATCCAGTCGGAGCAGGCAGCCCGGCGCAAGTCGCTGGTCGGCTCAGGCGACCGTTCGGAGAAAATCAGAACCTATAATTTTCCCCAAAACCGCCTCACCGACCACCGGATTGACCTGACTTTGTACAACCTCGACCAGGTGATGGAAGGCGAATTGCACAAAATCATCGAGTCGCTTCAGATTGCCGAAAACGCCGAAAAAATGCAGGATAGCGAGTCCTGAAACGGCAGGCTGAAACTGCGTTTTTTTAGGCTTGGCTACGGAATTTCTGCTTTTGCCGACGAATACCCGCCTTGCTTCCCCTTTTTTTCACCCCGCAAACTGCCTGACTACCTTTGCCCTCCTGAACAGCCATTTTATGCCATCGTTTTAGAAAATGTAGCCAGCGCCACCCGTCGTTTTGAGTCGCTTGAAACTGTCTCAAAACAACGGGCGGCGCTGGCTCTTGCTCAGATATTTATGCTTGAAGTACAGCATCTTACAAAAACCTACGCCAGCGGAAACAAGTCCCTGACCGTCCTTGAAGACGTGAGTTTTTCCTTGAAAGAAGGTGAAACCTTTTCCATCGTGGGCCCCTCCGGCAGTGGCAAAACCACCCTGCTTGGCTTGTGCGCAGGGTTGGACAGGGCGAGTTCCGGCTCGGTCAAACTCAACGGCATCCAGCTCGACCAACTCAATGAGGACGAGCGGGCGGAGGTGCGCAGCCATAACGTGGGTTTCATTTTTCAAAATTTTCAACTCATTCCCACGCTTACGGCGCTGGAAAACGTGATGGTTCCAATGGAATTGAAAGGCGAGCGAGGCGCTGCGAAATACGCTATGGAACTGCTCGAGCGGGTTGGATTGGCTGACCGCCACCACCACTACCCGGCGCAGCTTTCCGGCGGCGAGCAGCAGCGGGTGAGCCTTGCCAGGGCGTTTGCGAACAAGCCCAAAATTCTCTTCGCCGACGAGCCGACCGGCAACCTGGACGTGGAAACCCACGATGTGGTGGAAGGTCTGCTCTTCGACCTGAACCGGGAAGCAGGAACAACCCTCGTGCTCGTCACCCACGACCTGGAATTGGCGGCGAAAACGCAGCGCATTCTGAAATTGAAAGGTGGCAAGATGGCGTAGTTATTTTGACACTGATTGCACTGATTTGACTGATTTTCACTGAATTAACGCTCAGTGCAAATCAGTCAAATCAGCGAAATCAGTGTCAAAAAAAAGGCTGCGTCTGACGAAAATCACCCGGCAACGTTGATGCAGGTCACCCGGCAACGAGGTTTCACCAGCCTACTTTTGAGGGGTCAAACAACAATTTTTTCACCTTCAAAATATGCAGCAATGAAACCGTATGAAATAGATTTTGCGAAAGTGCTTATCCGTTTTTACCTGATGATGGCAGTGATTATCGTCGCCGGATTTACCCACCAATGGTGGCTGGCGTCGGTGGGCTTCCTGATTTTTCTTGCCACCATGCTCGGCGTGGCTTTCAAAAAAGACAAACAAAAACAAGGAGCGAAAATGGCAAACTTGCCAGGGCAGCAGGGATTGAGAAAGGCGGCTTGAGCTATTTCAGACTGAATGTCAGAAAGTTATGAACGATAGGAGAGGGCTTTGCTTCGGCGAAGCCCTTTTCGTTTTTGGGTGAAACCGTGCCGCCAAACTCCAGTTGTGGGGGGGGAAGACTAGCCCCCCCCAGGGGGTGGGGGGGGCCGGGTGG
>CAZHLB010000201.1:0-9736 GCA_964533005.1 uncultured Saprospiraceae bacterium | reverse complement strand
CCCACGACGTGTGTGGGACGCAGAGGTTCTCTTCGAGAATGACAAAGCGACACGCAAGCGACTCAGAGCAACTTTTGAGACTGCCTCGTTTGGCTCGCAAAAAAGCAATCATGGAAACATTGCTCAAAAGAATTACGCTCAACCCGGAGGTTTGCAAAGGCAGACCCACCATACGAAACATGCGCTTCACCGTTGCGCAAATGCTCGAGTTGCTGGCTGGCGGAATGACTTTCGACGAGATTTTGGAGGACTATCCTTTCATCGAACGGGAAGACATTTTCGCCTGCCTGACATACGCCTCGATGATTGCGAACGCTAAAAATGTTGTCGCACTGGCAGCCTAAAAAACCCGAAGCCATGCTGAAATTCATCGTGGACACGCAGTTGCCGCCTCGCTTGGCAAAGTTCCTGGCATCGAAGGGTTTCGACGCCATTCACACGACGCATTTTCCGAACGGACACCTGTTGACCGATGCTGACATCATCAAAATTGCCATTCAGGACGACCGCATCATCGTCTCGAAAGACAGCGATTTCTTTGACAATTACATCCTGAAAGGCGCCCCGCCGAAGGTGCTTCACCTGCAATTCGGAAACATCGGCAACCCCGACCTTTTGAATTTTATCGCAAAGGAACTGGCTGCCATCAGCGGTTTCTTTGAAAACGACGGAGCGGATTTGGTCATTTTCAGTCGGACTCAATTGGTTTGGTACTGAAATTTTGATTTCCCGCTACCGCAAAAATTTTGACCTATGTCCATCACCGAAATTAGCATAAAACGCCCTTCCCTCGTCATCGTCGTTTTCGTCGTTTTGGCGCTTTTGGGCTTGTTCAGTTTCTCGAAACTGAGCATGGAATTGATTCCAAAATTCACCGCTCCTTACGTCATCATCACCACGATGTACCCCGGCGCATCGCCTGCCGAGGTGGAAAACAGCGTGACCAAAAAGGTCGAAGACGCCGTGTCGAGCATGGAAAACATCGTAACCATGCGCAGCACCTCGTTCGAAAGCATGTCGTTCGTCTTCGTCGAAATGAAGGACGGCACGAACGTGGACATTGCCATCGCTGACGCCCAGCGCAAGGTCAATGCGGTGGAAAGCCAGTTGCCGGAAAACGCCGAGCCGCCTGCGCTCACCAAATTTTCCAGCGACGAATTCCCGATTTTGAGCATCGGCGCAACGGCGAAATCAACGCCCACGGAGTTTTTCGACCTCATCAATGACCGCATCAAACCTGCCATTTCCAGCGTGAAAGGCGTCGGCGAAGTGCGCATCATTGGCGGGCAGGAGCGGGAAATCCAGGTGAACGTCAACCGGCAGGCGCTCGAAGCTCGTGGCATGACCATTTTGCAAGTCGTGCAGGCAGTGCAGTCGGCGAACCTCGATTTCCCGACGGGGAAAATTGAAAACCCTTCGGAGCAAATTCTCATCCGCCTCGCAGGCAAGTTTCAGACGGTGGAAGACCTGCGCTCGCTGGTCGTGACGACGAGAAATGGAGCGCCGGTGAAGCTGGGCGAAATTGCGGAAGTTGTTGACAGTCAAAAAGATTTGCTCAGCCTGAGCCGGGTGAACGGCAAGGAAGCCCTCGGTTTGCAAGTGCTAAAAACCACCGATGCCAACGCCGTGGAAGTCGCCAACGGGGTCATCAAAAAGCTGGATGAACTGAAATTGCAGTTCAACCACGCAGACAGTGCGGAGGTCGCAGCCAACTCCCCTTCAGGGGTCGGGGGTGCTGCGTCTGACTCCCCTTCAGGGGTCGGGGGTGCTGCCGCTCTGAACCTCGACTTCGCCATCGCCAACAACCAAACCGACTTCACCAAAGACGCCGTCGAAGCCGTCTGGCACGACTTGTTGCTCGCCATTTTGCTGGTGGCAATCGTGATGCTGTTTTTCCTGCATTCTTTCCGCAACGCCCTCATCGTGATGCTCGCCATCCCGACCTCGCTCATCACGACGGGGATTTTGATGTACGCCGCAGGTTTCACCTTGAATTTAATGACCCTGCTCGCCATGTCGCTGGTCATCGGCATCCTCGTGGACGACTCGATTGTGGTGCTGGAAAATACCTACCGACACATGGAGCAAGGCATGAAACCACGAAAAGCGGCGCTCCTGGGTCGAAACGAAATCGCTTTCACCGCCCTGAGCATCACGCTCGTGGACGTGGTCGTGTTCCTTCCGATTTCGTTCATGACTGGCATCGTCGGCAACATCATGCGGTCGTTTGCGCTCGTGGTTGTGTTCTCGACGATGGTCTCGCTGCTGGTTTCGTTCACCCTAACGCCGATGCTGGCGAGCCGATTTTCGAAAGTGGAAAGGTTTAGTAATCGCAACCTCATCGGCTTGATTTTCAACGGCTTCGAGCGCATTTTGCATCGCATCACCGAATGGTACGCACGGCTCATCTCTCGCATTTTGAACCCGATTCGCTTTTCGTATTCGGCTGCCCGGGTGCGCAGGCTGGAGCAAAAAGAGGCGATTGACGGCAGACCTCGCAAGAAGCATTTCAATTTTTACTTCACCGGCATTTTCGTGCTGGCGGCGACCATTATTGCCTTTGTCGCCAGCTTCGGATTGATTGGCAACGGCTACATCGGCACCGCTTTCATCCAGCCCGGCGACCGGGGCGAGTTTATCCTGAAATTGGAATTACCCAAAGACGCCACTTTGCAAGAGACCAACCTGGCGGCAAAAAAGACAGAGGATTTCCTGGCGAAAAAGCCTGAAATCACTGGCATTTTCAGCACCGTCGGCGCAGCCAGCGGAATGTTTGCAGGGCAAAGCAGCAACTACATTGCCGAGCTGACCATGAAGCTCGTGCCGCAAGACGAGCGGGGCGGCGTCCACACGGATTTGTACGCCCAGCAGGTGCGCAACGAATTGGAACGCCAACAGCCCGGCGTCAAATTCACCTCGGCGCCCGTGAGCTTTTTTGGCGGTGCAGACGAAGACCCGATTCAGGTTTTTGTGGCAGGCGCAGACAAAGCGGAGGTGATGAAATACGCCAGCGCAGCCCTTGCGGAAATCCAAAAAGTACCCGGCACCCTCGAAGCCAAACTGAGCATCGAGGAAGGCAGCCCCGAAGTCCGGGTCAGCGTTGACCGAGACCGGATGGCGAAGCTGGGCTTGGATTTGGCGACCGTCGGCATGACCATGCAAACCGCCTACAACGGCAACGACGACGTGCAATTTCGCAGCGGCGACAAGGAATACGACATCACCGTGAAGATGGACGACTTCAACCGCAGCAGCATTTCCGACATCGCCAACCTGGCGATGATGAACAACCAGGGGCAACTCATCCGCCTCAGCCAGTTCGCTGACATCACCCAGACGACGGGCCCCAACCAATTGGAGCGCAACGACCGCCAGCCTTCGGTCACTATCAAAAGCAAAGTATTAGGCAGACCCAGTGGCGCAGTTGGGGCGGACGTGACAAAAATCGTGGAGGAAACCATGCCACCCCCGCCGGGCATGCGCATCGCTTATGAAGGCGACTTGAAAAACCAGGCGGAAGCCGGCGGCAGTATGATGCTCGCCTTGATTGCGGCGATGTTAGGCATCTATTTCGTGCTGGTGGCGCTGTACGATAGCTGGATTTACCCGGGTGTGGTCGGCATTTCCATTTTGCCTGCGTTCATCGGCGCATTCCTCGCAATGGCGTTGACACTCAGCGTTTTGGACATTTTTTCCGCCCTCGGCATCATCATGATGATGGGCTTGGTGACCAAAAATGCCATCCTGCTCGTGGACTTCGCCAACCAATCGAAACAGGAAGGCATGAACACCCACGATGCCCTCGTCGCAGCCGGTCGCACCCGCCTCCGCCCGATTTTAATGACGACGCTGGCAATGGCAATCGGCATGTTGCCCATCGCCCTGGCAAAAGGCGCAGGCGCAGAGTGGAAAAACGGCTTGGCTTGGGCGCTCATCGGCGGCTTGCTCGGCTCGATGTTGCTGACTTTGGTGGTGGCGCCGGTGGTTTATCAGATGGTGGATGGGTTCAAGAAAATGCTGGGTATCAAGGATAAAAAGGAGGAGGAAGAAGAGGACGGCGAGGAAGAAGTGCCTTCGGCGAATGGAAGACCGATGCAAGTCGAGGCAGCACATGTCTAAATCAATAGGCAATTGGGGCAGAAATGTCATTTCTCTCAGAAATGACATTTCTGCCTTCGCCGAAAGCCCGTTTTTGAAAAAGCAAACTGGAAAACCTAACTTGGTCAAAAATTTAAGCCATGCAGGAAGTTTTGCACAAAAAGCTGACGTACAAAGAATTCCGGGAAATGGAATTCGACGACAACGACCCATTCGAGTATGAACTCATAAATGGCGAACTCGTGAAAAAACAATCACCAACTTTCAGACACCAGCGGATTTCAACAATCATTGAAAACCTGCTTTTCAACTATGCTCAGAAAACTAAGGCTGGAATGATGCTGCATGCACCGCTCGACGTAGTGCTCGATGACGGAAATGCCTACCATCCCGATGTTTTTTTCATCAAAGCAGAGCGTAGTTTCGTGATTAACGAAGCCGAGCAAATCATCATCGGCGCACCCGACCTGGTCGTGGAAATCCTCTCGAAAGGCACGGCGATTTATGACAAGGGCGACAAAAAAGACACCTACGAAAAGTACGGCGTCCGTGAATTTTGGCTGGTTGACCCGTTGAGCAAGTCCGTTGAAATTTATGCCTACGTCGAGCAGCAATTCAAGCTGACGCAATACGCTGCGGAAAGCGGCACGATGAAATCCCTCGTTTTGGAAGGCCTGGAATTCCAGGTGGAGGACATTTTCGCAGGCTGAAAAACGACTTGATTTTCAAGGAAAAGCATCAAAAAGCAAAGAGGTTTGGCAAGTTCGAAATGAACCTGCCAAACCTCTTTTCATTTTCAAGTAGCTTTTCCTCAAAACGTCGGCGCTTCATTCCCCACCAGCCCTTCAATTTGCCTCGCCACCGCCAGGCATTCCCGAATCTTCAGCGCATCGTCGCAGTAACATTTTTCCACGTCCAACTTGTCCGACCGGCACTCGAAAACGCTCAGGTCGAGGTCGTGAAAACGAGCGTCGAGGGCAGCGCAGCGATGGAATAGGTCTTCGAGCGTTTCGCCTGCGGCAGGCTCGCCGTTGGTTTCCAGAAAATCGGACAGGAAAAGCTGGATGGCTTTGCGGATGTGCTGGCAAGGCAGCAACGCCACGACGTCTTCGTCGGGGCGGCGCAGTTCCTCGTGAGCGGCTTCGAGCAGGGTTGCTCCTTGTTCTTGCAGTGGGTTGGCGAAAGATTTTTCCATGCTTTTTCGAATTGGCGAATTGGCAATTCGGCATGTGCCAAATCGCCAAATCCTCTTTTTTGTGGAACGGATGAAGAGGGGAAAAGTCAGGCAAGTAAAGCCAAATCAAGCGGAGAATAAGAGGTGGTGAGCAATATCATCAGGCACGTCGGAGAATAAAATCAGCCTCGATGTGCAGCCGTTCGTGCAAGCGTTTTGCGAGGTCGAGGTTGATTTTGCGCTTTCCTTTCAACACTTCCGACAAACGGGTTTGAGAAATACCGAGCAAGCCTGCCAAGTCTTTCTGCTTCAATCTCATCTGGTACATTTTCAATTCAATCATTTCTTCCAAGGTGACTGGCTGGCGAACAGGCATGATCGGAATGCTGTCTTCGTAGGCTTCTGCCAGCTTTGAAAGCTGCTGAAGCTCTTCTGTTTCTTGCGATGCAAGGCTTTGAAAACCACCGCCTTGCGTTGCCTTTTGCAGATAGCCTTCGATGATTTGCATGACCTGAGCGTATTCTTTCTCGTTTCTGATTTTTGTAATCATGGCTTCTAATTCAAATGGTTGAACAATCAATTTTATCATACTCAGCGTGCGTTCCAATGAAACGAATAAACACGGTTCGGATATCGAAGAAAATCATGGCGACCAGCCGGTACCTGTTTCCTTTGATATTGAAAACGTAGCGGTCGTTCCCGACATAATCCACCGAATTGAAGGTCTGTTTCATGGTTGCCATGTCCTTCCAATCGGCTTTCTTGACCGTATTGTACCACTCGTTAAGTGGCTCGACGGCATCGGCATGGCTTTTTCCGAATTCATTCAGGTGAGTTTTGCTGATGATAACCATTTGCTCAAAGTTTGCTTTTCGATGCCAAAGCTGGAAAAATAATTCCACAAATCGAAATTCGATTTTGAAAACGGAAAATGCAAAATGGCTTCCACATCAATAAATTCTAATCTGGCATCATCTTTCCAAGCTACTTTTGCCCCCGCCTGGTCTAACCGCTTCTACCAAAATGAGCAGAATTCAACTCACTCTCGCCGGTCTTTTTCTTTCCATTGTCTGCCTCGCCCAGCCCGGCGAAGAACCGCCGCCTTTTATCTACCGCATCCCCGACGAGTATTCCAAAATCCACCAGGAAGGCGAGATTGCTTTGCTCGAAAAAAAATACCGGCAGGCGCTCGGCAGCTTCAAAAAAGTGCTGAAAAGATTCCCCGATTTCCCGCCTGCTTTGCGCAGCTCCGGCGCTTGTCATGAACTGTTGGGCGAATTTGAGGAGGCTGCTAAATATTACGCCGAGACGCTGAAGCACAACCCCAACTTCTCCCGTGCCATGTATTTCGAGTGCGGCAACATCTACTATAAATGTGGCAAATACCGCCGGGCGCTTGAATATTTCGAGACATTCGACTCGCTTAAAACGCTGGATTTCAAGCAGTTCACCTACAATGGCATGGAGGAGCGGGAGGTTGAAAAGGATTATTACGACAAGCTGTCCGGGCACTTGCGAGCCTGCCACGTTGCCCTCGACAGCATTCAATATTGGAATATCGCCAGTGTGCAAAATCTCGGCAATGCCATCAATTCCGGCTCCGACGAGTATTTTCCATTCCTCAGCAACGACGGCACGACCATTTTTTTCACCAGTCGGAAAAATGAAAAAGCCGATGAAAACCTGTTTATCAGCACCCGTCCGAGCGGCGATTGGCGCATTGCCGAACAGGTCAGCCATTTCAATTCCGGTGAAAACGAGGGCATGAGTTCGTTGGTGCGAGACGGGCGGCGGATGTTTTTCACCGCCTGCGGCAGACCTGAAGTGCTTGGTACCTGCGACATCTGGGAGGCAGATTTGTTAGGCAGCGAAGTCAGCGAGCAAAAAACGGCAATCGGCTACCTCAATTCGGGCGCCTGGGAATCGCAGGCGACTGTCAGTTGCGACGGCAGCCTGCTCTATTTTGCCAGCAACCGGGAAGGCGGGCAGGGTGGCTCCGACATTTGGGTGAGCAAACGCCAGCCCGACGGGCGCTGGGCTGAACCTGAAAACCTCGGCGCAAGCGTCAACACAACTGGCGATGAGGAAGCGCCATTTATCAGCAACGACGGCAAAGTGCTTTATTTTTCAAGCACGGGATACTTGGGTTTGGGCGAGCAAGACATTTTTATGACCCGGCAAGACGCCAACGGGCAATGGAGTTTCCCGGTGAACTTGGGCATGCCGGTCAATTCCAGTTACCGGGAATTGGGCTTCTTCCTCAGCGCCGACGGGCGAACCGGCTACTTCGCATCTAACCGCCCGAATGGTTTTGGCGGCATGGACGTCTATCAATTTCAACTGCCGGAGCAGCTTTTCACCGAGCCAATCACCTACGTCGAAGGCTTTGTCAAAGACTCGATTACCCAAATTCCCATCTCGGCAACCGTTCATTTTGGCAACCGACCCTCCGTGAAAACGGACAAATACGGTCGGTTTTTCCTTTGCATCCGAGCCAACGACACCCTGCAAGTAGAAGTGCGGGAAGGCGACTACCACGCCTACCGCAATCATTATTTCATCCCTGCCTGGGACAACAAGGCGTTTTTCAAAGTGGACTTGTTGCTCGACCCATTGTTTCGGCTGCCCATTTATTCCGGCGACTTGCCAATTGCTTCCAACGCCCCGCACACTTCCAGCCTGACCACAGAACTGCGCCACGCCATCCTGTTTGAGTTCGACAAGGCAGAACTGAAATCGGAAATGGCGGAAAAATTAGAGGAATTTCTCGCCACCGCCCTGAGCGGCAAACCCGTGCGAAACGTAGAAATCATCGGCTTCGCAGACGACCTCGGCGAAGACGCTTACAACCTGATTCTTTCAGAAAAAAGAGCGAAAGCTGTCGGCGTCTATCTCAAAGAAAAGGGCATCCGGGTGGACAAAATTTACATCGAAGGCAAGGGCGAAACCAAAAACAACAAAGCAAAATGGGAAAACCGGAAGGTGGAAGTGGTCATTAATCTTGAAAAATAGGCACAAAGCTGACAGGTGGGAAACGGGTTTTTGAGAGATAAAAAATGAAATTTTTTATCTCTCAAAACCCGTTTCCCACCTGTCAGCTTTAGGCTGGACTTTGAAAATCATTCAACTATGCGCATCATCCTTTCAATTTTCATCTTGAGCATTCTCATGGCTTGCGGCGACGACGAAACCGGTCAAACCTTTCCCGACGCACCCGCCAATCCAGACCAAGCCAAACTCCTCCAACTCATCAACGACGCAAGAACCGCCGGTCACACTTGTGGTAGCACCAACAAACCTGCCGTCGGCACGGTCACCTGGAACGACACGCTTGCAGTCGTTGCCAAAAAGCACAGCCAAGACATGGACAACAAGAACTTCTTCACGCACACCGGCTCCGACGGTTCGACGGTCGAAGAACGCATCATTCGGGAGGGCTACCTGCCTGATTATTACGTTGAAAATCTGCTGAAAGGCGGCGAAACGGAGGAAGTCGCCATTGAAGCCTGGCTCAACAGCACCGACCACTGCAACAACCTGATGGACGCAGGCGTGGCAGAAATCGGCATCGGAACGGCGGGCCCCTACTGGACTTTGGTGATGGCAATTCATTGATTTTGTGGAAGTTGAACCCACCTTTCCGAAAGTTTTAAACTTTCGGAAAGGTTTGCCGCTCAACTGCCTACTTTCACGAGGCGTTCTTTTTCCGCTCGCCAATGCCTCGCAAACGAAGCCCTGCCGAGCGCTAATTCTTCACCAAATTCAAACTATCCAAATGAAGACGCATCAATTTCTCGTGCTGCTCTCCGGCTTGACTTTGTCAGCTTCCTGCAACCAAGCCCAGACGCCTCAGCAACCTTCTCAACCTGCAACGGCAACCTCCAATTCAGCTTCCGCCGACCTTCCGTACATCCTCACGCCCACAGGCGACACGATTCAAAAAGTAGTGAAAACCGAAGAAGAATGGAAAAAGCAACTGACCCCGATGCAATTCAACGTGCTGCGACAAGCAGGTACCGAGCAAGCACGCACTGGCGAATATTGGGACAACCACAAAAAAGGCATGTACCTCTGCCGGGGCTGCGACTTCCCGCTTTTTTCCTCGGAAACGAAATTTGAATCCGGCACCGGGTGGCCCAGTTTTTACCAACCTATCAATAATTATTGCCTGGAAGGACAGGCTGACGGTAGTCTTGGAATGGACAGAACCGAAGTCATTTGCGCCCGCTGCGGCGGCCACCTGGGTCACGTTTTCGACGATGGGCCCCAACCTACCGGGCTGCGTTACTGCATGAATTCAGCAGCTTTGAAGTTTGAAAAGAAGTAAGTGTCGAGCCGAAAGCTGACAGGTGGTTTTGAGATGTCATCTGAAAAAAAATTTAATTTTTTTAGGGGTTACATATAAAAAACACCAGTCAGCGTTTTTGATAAGCCAAAAAAAAACCAACAAGGCGGCGCCCCCCC
>CAZHLB010000200.1:0-9767 GCA_964533005.1 uncultured Saprospiraceae bacterium | reverse complement strand
CGTTCAGCACTTGCAACATTTTTTCGTCCCATTTCAAAGATTGGATATTGAAAAGCAACGTCCTCGATGCGTTCGAGTAGTCCGTCACGTGGACTTTGCCGCCGGTCAATTTCCAAACCAGCCACGTGTCTATCGTGCCAAAAAGCAAATCGCCGTTTTCAGCGGCATCCCTTGCGCCGGGCACATTGTCCAGCAGCCATTTGACCTTCGTTCCTGAAAAATAGGCGTCAACGACCAAACCCGTATTTTCTCGCACGTAAGCTTCGTGTCCATCTGCCTTCAACTGCTCACAAATCGCCGCCGTCCGCCGGTCTTGCCAGACGATAGCGTGGTGGATTGGCTTGCCGGTGTGCTTGTTCCATACCACTGTTGTTTCTCGTTGATTGGTAATGCCGATGGCAGCCACATTCGTTACCTGGATGTTGTATTTCCGAATCACGTCTTGCGCCACTTTCAATTGCGATTTCCAGATTTCATCAGCATCGTGTTCTACCCAGCCGGGTTGCGGGTAGAATTGCGTGAACTCTTGCTGCTCGACGCCTGCAATGTTGCCCTGCTGGTCAAATAAAATAGCCCTGGAACTGGTCGTGCCCTGGTCGAGGGCGAGGATGTATTTCGACATGGCGAGGTTGGTTTGTTTTGATTTTTGGAGGCTCGCAAAGTAAATCAATAACTCGTCAATTCAACCGACGACGGTTTTTTCGACAGCCTTGACACCAGCCGCTCAATCGGAATGTTTGAACATTTAAAATGCCCCTCCGGGCAGGCTTTCCTTCCGTGCAAGCTGCACGGGCGGCAGCTCAGTTTTTCCTCCGTTTCCAAAATAGCGGCATCGTCCGAGAGCGGCGTGAAACCAAAAGCAGGAACAGTCGAACAAAAAATAGCAGCCACCGGCGCATTCATCGCAGAAGCCAGGTGCAATGCGCCGCTGTCATTCACGAAATTCATTCGTGCATTTTTCATCAATGCCGCCGACTCCAAAAAACTAAGCTCGCCTGCAAGGTTTCTGACCTTCGGATGAGCGGTAGCTTGTTTCAATTGCTCGCAAAAAACCCTGTCCTGCTTGCCGCCGAGCAAAAAAATGGAGGTGTCCTCCCCTACCTTGTTGATGAACTCCAACCATTTCTCAAATGGATATTGCTTGGTAAACCAGACCGCTGCCGGTGCGATGCAGATGTATTTTTCCGGGAAAAAAACTTTGGAAAATGCCTGCTCCGAAGGATAAATCCGAGGCGGAACAAACTGATTATCAGTCCATTTCTCAATCAAAGAAAGATTTCGCTCTACTTCGTGGACGGATTTTTTTGCATCGCCGATTGGGTGCGGCAGTCGGTGGGAAAAGAGGAATGAAAGCGGATTTTTATCGAAACCAACCGTCGTTTTTGCGCCTGAAAAAACGGTCAAAAAACCTGTCGAGAGGAAACGTTGCAGGTTCACCACCAAATCATATTTCCTGGAACGAAGCGAAAAAATCAAGGAAATCAGATTCCGGTATTTGCTCTTGCTCTTGTCCCAAACAAGCACCTCATGCACGAAAGGATGATTTTCCAGCAAACCCTCGTTGCCCTTTCGCAGCAAAAAGTCGAGTTGCGCATCGGGAAAATGGCGGTGGATCTTTTCCAGCACAGGCGTCGCAAGTATCACGTCGCCAATAAAGGCGGTTTGAATGACCAGTATTCTCTGCATAATTGCCTCCTATACATCCAATAAACCTAACTGGACATTAGATAATAATGGGAACACGGATGACACGGATTGGGCGGATTTTCACGGATTTTCAAAATCCGTGAAAATCCGTGTCATCCGTGTTCCCATTATTATCTAATGTCCCAATATCTCAATACCCCGCCGCCTGCCCATCCTTCCTCGACTCCGAAGCGCCAAAATAAACCTTGTTCTTCGGATCAAATTGAATCGCCTGATAGCCGCCATACAGCCCCAACTCAAAGCCCACCTTGTGCCCCAGCTGCATCAACCGCCGAATAACTTCGTAGTCAAAACCGCTTTCAAGAGAAATTTCCCCCGTCCCTTCCTGCGGTTCGCCTGTCGGCGAAGTTGAGCCGTTGTGGTCAATGCGAGGAGCGTCGCCAGCCTCCTGAATGTTCATGCCGAAGTCAATCACGTTCATCAAAATCTGCACGTGCCCCATCGGTTGAAAATCGCCGCCCATCACGCCAAAGCTGAGAAACGGCTCGCCGTCCTTCGTGACGAAACAAGGAATGATAGTGTGAAAAGGTCGCTTGCCGGGGGCGTAGGTGTTGGCGTGACCTTCTTCGAGGTTGAAAAATTGCCCCCTGTCGTGCAACATAAAACCCAAACCAGGCGGAACCATCCCGCTGCCCATGCCTCGAAAATTGCTTTGAATCAACGAAACCATGTTCCCTTCGCCGTCGGCAACGGTCAGGTAAATCGTCTCTCGAGGGCTGATTTCTCCTGCCGAATATTTCCCTGCCCGCTTGTCGGAGATGAGTTTCCGGCGCTCGTCGGCGTAGGTTTTCGAGAGCAAAGTTTCGAGCGGGATTTGAGCGAAGGCAGGGTCGGCGTAATATTTCGCCCGGTCTTCAAACGCCAGCTTTTTTGCCTCCGTGAAATAGTGAATATGCTCGGCGCTGCCGAAGCCGTACTTTTTCAAATCGTAGCCCTCCAAAATATTCAGCATTTGTAAGGCAGCGATGCCTTGCCCGTTGGGCGGAAGTTCCCAAACGTCGTAGCCCCGGTAGTTCGTGGAGGCGGGTTCGACCCACTCGGAAGTGTGGCTCGCCAGGTCTTCGTAGCTCAAAAAACCGCCCTGGCTTTTGATGAAATCGGCGATGGTTCTGGCAATCGTACCTTTATAATAGGCATCTCTGCCGCCCTTCGCCAACTGCCGGTAGGTGTTTGCCAGCGCCGGGTTTTTAAATAGCTCGCCTTTCTGCGGAACGCTGCCGCCGGGCATCCACACGTCCGCCACATTTGGAAACTGGGCAGCCAGGCGAGGCACGGAACTGTTCAGGTAGTAAGCAATCAATTCCGACACCGGAAAACCCTGCTCGGCGTAGCCAATGGCAGGTGCTAAAATCTCCTCCATTTTCAGCTTCCCAAACTTTTTGTGAATCTCAAACCAGCCATCCACGCAGCCGGGAACGCTCACCGGGAGCGCACCGTGCGGCGGAATGTACCCGATATTTTTCTCCTTGAAATAACTGAGTGTCAACGATTTCGGCGAACGACCTGAGGCATTCAGCCCGTAGAGTTTCTTCGTTTTTGCATCCCAAATCAAAGCGAATAAGTCCCCGCCAATGCCGCAGCCGGTCGGCTCCATCAGCCCCAGGCAAGCATTGGCGGCGATGGCGGCGTCCATGGCATTGCCGCCTTTTTTCAGGATGTCGAGGGCAACTTGCGTGGCGAGCGGCTGGCTGGTGCAAGCCATGCCGTGCTGGGCGATGACTTCGGAACGGGTCGCCCAAGGGCGTCCGGTGATGCGGTCTTGCGAAAGAAGAAAATTGGGCAGCAGAAATGCGGCGGTGAGTGAAAAAGCGAGGTACTTCATGTGGCTTCGATTTTTGCAAAAATAGCAGCGTCTGGCTTTTAGCCATTCAGTTTTGTAATTGTTTACTAGTAATCATGTAATCCATCAATCATTTAATCAAATCTAATATCGCCTTCCCCTGTTTGAGATGGTCAAAGCCAATGCAGACCGATTGGGCTTTATCGTTGAAATAGTAGGTGTCGAATGCGTTTATCATAAGGGGGGGTGACTTCAGTATCGCACTGCCAGTTCCTGTCTCAAAGGTTTGATTCTGGCAAATGAGGCAGATTTGTCACCAGCGAACACACATCTTTGAAAGCAGGCAAGGTGTTGCTACATTTTCTAAAAATTGAACGACATGAATGCACTTCAAGAAGCAAAAAAATGTCATCTGCTGAAAAAGCCCAACTGGTTCATTGGGTGGTGGACGAGTTGAGCGGCAAGTTTCCCGGCATTGAAAAAACGCCTGGCGTCGTCGGTGGCGATGCCTGCATTCGTAGCAGCCGCATTCCTGTTTGGTCACTCGTGAATTCCAGCCGGTTGGGCATGTCTGATGAAGTCCTTTTGGAAGCATACCCTTCACCGACCCAGGAAGATTTGAACAATGCCTGGAATTATTACCGTGCGAATAAAGCTGAAATTGATTTGGCAATTAAAGAAAACGAGGAAATCATGGTTGAGGCAGATTGAATCATCTTCTGAGTTTTGCAGAGGTTTGCCCTTCACGGTAGGGTTGCAAACGGACAGGAGCAGAAGGCTGAACAAACTTGCGGAAAACAACTACCTTTGAAAACTTATTGAGAAATACTACCCTTATATGGTTACAAGACAAGAATTCAAAACGATTTCGACTTTGCGCATTCGGGAAGCCGAGGTGCTTTTTCAAAGCAAATACTACGACGGGGCTTGCTATCTGGCAGGCTATAGTTTGGAAACGGCGCTGAAAGCAGCCGTTTGCCGGAACATGAATGCCGACAATTTTTTCAGCCTCATCAAGGCGGAAAGTCAGCGGGCTTTCAGAATTCACAACCTGGAGGAATTGGTTTTGCTTGCCGGGTTCAATCAGCGAATGATTACTTTGCGACAAAACAATCCACCATTGCTCAATGATTGGTCATTTATTGTTTCAGCAATCAAATGGTCGGAACAACTTCGCTACGAATTTGGAAAGACGCAATCGGAAACTATCCGGATGATAGAAGCCACAAAAAATATACTGCAATGGATAAAAAAGTATTGGTAAAACAACTCAAGCCTATTGTTGAAGGGCTTGAAAAAGAAGGAATAAAAGTCGAATGGTTAGACCTGACGCCTTCTCGTTTTGGAATGGACAATTATTACCTGGCTGTTGCTGCCAAGTGGAAAAAAAATATGCACACCGGAGACAAAGTGGATTCCGTGATTTCAAAGCTGTTTGCCATCCCTTATGAAAAAAGCGGACAGGTTCTCCTCGTCCTCGTGTATGACTCCCAAAAAGAACTCCAGGAAGACATGCTCGAAAGGTGGGATTATCACACTGAAAATCTTTATCCTTTGGTTGCAAATGGCAGAATGGTGGAGATGGCGTAACTTCATGCGCTTCAAGCGCCGGGCGTCAGTATTGCAGTTCAACATATTTAGACTTTGGACACAATTAGAGTTGTCGGAAAAAAAGTTCTTTGAAAAAAGACAGACCGGTTGCAATTTAATGGTATGGAAAAAGTATCAAAAAGCAACCAGTTCTGCCTTGATATCTTGCAATTGGAAGTTCGCAACGTCAAGGCGTTAGCCAATACCGTGATGTCCATGGCGAGTACTTGCTCCGCCCACAGCCCTGTTGAATTGAGCGGCAGCCCCTTGTTCCACTACCAAAACACAAGCGTGAGCAAGTCTGTCGCTAATTTATCAAAAACAGCGGAAGGCTTGGAATGCGTGCGAACCGATGTGCAATGCTTGTGCAACCTTCATTTGAGCAAGCAGATGCTGGAACAAAAGGTGCTTTGCCTGCAAACAGACACGACCCCCGCTTGTCATGCGCATTCACCCACGCTGGAAGACAGGACATACGTTTACATCCCCAATAATGCCATCCCAGGCAATAAACCGCTTGGCATCGGCTACCGGGTTTCATCCGTAAATGTAGGGGAGGCATCCAGCAACTGGTCGCTGCCTTTAGACCTTCGCCGGGTCAAGCCGGAACAAACCGCCATTGAATGCGCAGTGCAACAAATCAACGGGCTGTTTGTCCCCACAGACATCCTTCCTTTGAAGGACGGGCAATTGGTGCTCAATAATTCCGACACTGGCTATGCTCACCCTTCCTACGTGTCGCCTTTGCATCGGCATGAAGCTCTGATAAACAACGTTCGATTGCGGGCAGGCTCAAAGGTATGGGAAGCCGCACCAAAAAAAGACACGGGTGGCGCTCCCCGCATTTATGCGCCACAGCCACTATATCTGCGCATCGCTACCCAGTTAAATACCTGTCGGCGCAAAGGCAAAACATATGTCAAGTTGCAACCCGCTTTATGCGAACTGCCGCCTGATGATGATATTGAATTGGAGCATTCAACCCAAACGGTGCGTCTGCTGATTATTCGCCTGCGGCGCTGGAACGACAAAATGTGGCGCACCAAGCAAGGCAACAACATGCACGACAAGCCGCTTGATATCCTTTGCACAGAAGTGCGGGATGCCCTGAGCGGAAAACCTGTTTTTGAGCAACCCGTCTTTACCGGTATTGTTGGCAGGCATAAAGCACAGATTTCTACTCAGTTGGCATTCGAGAGTTATCGCAGTCGCTATAATATTGAGCCTGCCTTTCGCTTTGAGAAGCAGGATTTGATGCTGCAAACTTACCAACCGCCGAATGTGCGCCATTTTGATAATTGGCTCCTCGTTGTCATGTTGAGTTTTTGGCTCTTGTTCAGCGCTTCGGATGAGGTGGAGCATGTTCCCAAAAAGTGGCAGCAATATCCACTCGGCTCAGCGGAACACAAAAGGCAACAAACCAAAAGGTGGTCGCCTGCACAGACTAAAAAAGGGGCGCAAAGACTTTTTTTAACTTTTGACCCAACTCCTTTCCTCCCTCAAAACTGCAAAAAAGGCAAGGGAAGACAAAAAGGGCAAATTCAAACCCCAAGACCTCGGTTTAAAGTCCTCAAAAAACAATCTATACTGACCAAAAAACAACTCAAAACCGAAATTTTGCAGTGATTCAAGCATCCATATTACCCCTTGTCTTATTCGTAGTCATTTGGCTTGGGATGAATTTTTGTCCAAAGTCTAAAACATATCAACTGCATCAAAAAACTTCCCTTGTCAACCTGTCTAACTCCTTCAATAAATCCGGCATTCTAAAATTTCCCGCCATTTTCCTGATATTTTCGCTGGCTTCTTCCAAATCCAATCCCATCGCCGTGACGTAAAGCGGTTTCTTGCTTTGTCCCCTCCGTACTTCCCGCTTGTATTGATGCAAAGTGGCAAAGTTGTTTTTGGCTACGCCTATAATGGGAACGCTTTTTCCAAGCACCTGAAACAAATGTCCTCCAAGTCCTGGTTTCCCATCGTCGTTCAATACCACATACCCATCAATGACAATGACATCGTTTTCCTTTAAGGTTATTTGGTTCGACAACCGGAGGATGCAAGGAAGCTCCCGCTTGTAAAACTGACCGCTCACATATTCGTCTTCAATTGGGCTTATCTCTCTTTTCAGGATGGAATACGTTGTACTTCCCCAGTCGTCAAAGCCGATGCAGACCGATTGGGCTTTATCGTTGAAATAGTAGGTGTCAAATGCGTATATCATAAGGAGGGTAACTTCAGTATCGCTCTACCAGTTCCAGTTTTTATAGGTATAGGGTTGATGCTGGCAAATGAAGCAGGTTTTTGTCACCAACGGGCATTTTACTTTCAAGACAAAAATATTTTAAAAACAGCGTCTTGAACTATTAAAAGAAACAATTTCAAGACAGGGGAAATCAAAATAAAATGTCTTGAATCCAAAAACGGCGTAGCTTGCTGCCAATTTTCAACAAAAAATATAATCTGGAATGATAGGCAGACAAGAAGAAATAGCCATTTTGGATTCGGTTCAAAAAACGCATAAATCCGCATTTGTGGCTGTTTATGGGCGCAGGCGTGTAGGCAAGACCTATTTGGTGCGTCAATTTTTCAATGACCAATTCATTTTTCAAGTTACCGGATTGGCAAACGTGAAACTGCCCCAACAATTGACCAATTTTCATAGTGCGCTCATCCGTGCTTTTCCTGATTTGGAAGACAAACCCGTGGCGAAGGACTGGTTTCAAGCCTTTCAATACCTTATTACGGCATTGGAACAAGATGATAGTCCCCAAAAAATCCTCTTTATTGATGAACTTCCGTGGTTCGACCTGCCCAAATCGTATTTCATCGCCTCGTTAGAGCATTTTTGGAACAGTTGGGCAAGCGCCAGACAGGATATTTTGCTCATTGTTTGTGGTTCTGCCGCTTCATGGATGATAAACAACCTCATTAATAACCGGGGCGGCCTTCACAACAGGGTGACGCACAATCTCATTATCGAACCTTTTACCCTGGCAGAAAGCGAGGCTTTTTTTAAGGCAAAATCAGCGACCTATACCCGTTATCAAATCCTGCAACTTTACATGGCTTTTGGCGGCATCCCGTTTTATCTTGAAGCGGTGGATATTGGGAAAAGTGCAACCCAAAACATCAATGACCTTTGTTTCAATCCGAAAGGCAGGTTGAGAAAGGAATTTAATAACTTATATCCTTCTCTATTTAAAAACGCCAAAAAACACCTCCAAATCATAGAAGCCCTTTCGCAAAAACTAAAGGGCATGGAAAGGGACGAATTATTGAAAGTGGCGAAACTTCCTAATAATGGCAATACGACTAAAATCCTGACGGAACTTGAAGAAAGTAATTTTATCACCAGATTCAACGCTTTTGGAAAAAACAGCCGTGTCCATTTGTACCAATTGTGCGATTTTTACTCTCTTTTTTACTTGCGCTTTATCAAAAACAGCAATCCGAAGGATAAAGATTTTTGGCTCAACAGCCTTGACAGCCCCGAAATAAGGGCTTGGAACGGCTATGCTTTTGAACAAGTCTGTTTTTCTCATTTAGACCAAATTAAAAAAGCACTCGGCATTAGCGGAATACAAACTAATACAACGGCTTGGGTTGGTAGCAATGGCATACGTAAAGCCCAAATTGACCTTGTCATAGACCGCAGAGACCAGGCAATTAACATTTGTGAAGCGAAATTTTCAATCAACACATTTACCATTGATAAACAGTACGCCACTGAATTGCGCAACAAGATTGGGGTTTTTAAAGATGTAACAAAAACGCCCAAAGCCGTTTTCCTGACGCTTATTACGACAATGGGACTCACCCCCAACGATTATGCCCAAACGCTTGTCCAAAATTCCCTGACAATGGATGTTTTGTTTCAATAGCATCCTTCTTGCAGAAGGTGTACGGCTTCCTTTAAGGCTATTTGGTTCGACAACCGGAGGATGCAAGGAAGCTCCCGCTTGTAAAATTGACCGCTCACATATTCGTCTTCAATTGTTCCTATCTCTCTTTTCAGGATGGAATACGTTGTACTTCCCCAGTCGTCAAAGCCGATGCAGACCGATTGGGCTTTATCGTTGAAATAGTAGGTATCAAATGCGTATATCATGAGGAAGGGGACTTCAGTATCGCTCTACCAGTTCCTGTTTTAAAGGTTTGATTCTGGCAAATGAGGCAGATTTGTCACCAGCGGACACACATCTTTGAAAGCAGGCAAGGTGTTGCTACATTTGCTAAAATTTGAACGACATGAATGCACTTCAAGAAGCAAAAGCCTTGCTGCATAAAATGTCATCCGCTGAAAAAGCCCAACTGGTTCATTGGGTGGTGGATGAGTTGAGCGGAAAGTTTCCCGGTATTGAAAAAACGCCTGGCGTCGTCGGTGGCGACGCCTGCATTCGCAGCACCCGCATTCCTGTTTGGTCCCTCGTGAATTCCAGCCGTTTGGGCATGTCTGATGAAGTTCTTTTGGAAGCATACCCATCATTGACCCAGGAAGATTTGAACAATGCCTGGAATTATTACCGTGCGAACAAAGCTGAAATTGACTTGGCAATTAAAGAAAACGAGGAAATCATGTTTGAGCCAGATTGAATAAACCTCTGGCATTCATGAGTGAATCGAAGAAAACGAAAGCAACAACTATGGCAAGAATTTACGCCAATGAGAACTTCTACAAACCAGTTGTAGA
>CAZHLB010000199.1:0-9781 GCA_964533005.1 uncultured Saprospiraceae bacterium | reverse complement strand
CGCGCCGACCGAGCACACGATCGTGCATCTGCGCCTTCCAGCGCCGCAGCGCCGCCCACAATCTCCAGAATCTCCTTCGTGATATTCTCCTGGCGTGCCCGGTTGTACGTTTTCATCAAGTCTTTGCGCATCTCCTCTGCGTTTTCCGTTGCCTTGTCCATTGCCGTCATTCGAGCGCCATGCTCGCCGGCGTGGGTTTCGAGCAGGTATTTTTGAAAGGTAGTTTGCAGGATGCTCGGCACCAGCTTTTCGAGCAAGGTTTCTTCGTCGGGCTCGAAAATGTAATTGGCAAGCGTCTTTTTTCCGCCTTCGACGGATTCCACTTTTGGCACCGGCAGCCATTGTTCGGAGGTCGAAAACTGCGTGGCGGCATTTTTGAAACGACTGAAAGCCACCTCTACCCTATCGTACTCGCCTGCCTCGAAAGCATCCATCAACCTGCGGGAAACAACTGCCACGTTATTGAAGCTCAAATCATGGAACAGCTCGACGTGGTCTGCGATGATTTTGCAATCCGGGTAGCGTTTGCGCATGACGTCGTAGCCTTTTTTGCCGATGCAAAGCAGGCTCAGGTTGCCTTCCCGCCGCACGTCGGAGTACCGCTCATTGATGACGGAAATAGCTGCTTTGATTACGTTGGTATTGAATGCTCCGGCAAGCCCCCGGTTGCTGGTCACGACCACGATGCAGGCTTTTTTTGCCGGGCGCTCCACGCCAAACGAGGAGCCGCCGCTGCCGCCCACGGCGGTCATGATATTGCGCAGCAAGTCATTCAATTTGTTGGCGTACGGGCGCATTTGCTGAATCGCCTGTTGCGCCCGGCGCAACTTCGCCGCCGACACCATTTTCATCGCTTTGGTAATCTGCTGCGTATTCTGAACAGACTTGATGCGCTCGCGGACTGCTTTTAAGTTAGCCATCTTTTTAGAGGTGAGAGGGTGAGAGGAGTGAGAGAGGTGAGAGTTCTCACACTCTCACTTCTCTCACGCTCTTCCCTCTTATTTCTTGTACTGACCTGCCAATTGAAGCGCCTCTCTTTCCAGTGTGGCGGTCGCTTCGGCGCTAAGATTGCCTTTGCGCAAGTCCTCCAATACGTTGGGGAAACCTTGCTCCATGCGAGTCAGGAAAATCTCCTCGAACTCCCGCACTTTAGTTACCGGCACGTCTTTGAGCAAGCCTTTGGTGCCGAGGTAAATGATGGCGATTTGCTTTTCCACCGACACCGGCGAGTATTGCGGCTGCTTCAGAATTTCCACGTTGCGCTTGCCTTTTTCCAAAACTGCCATCGTGGCGGAGTCGAGGTCGGAGCCGAATTTGGAGAAGGCTTCCAATTCACGATACTGCGCCTGGTCAATTTTCAGCGTACCCGCCACCCGTTTCATGGATTTGATTTGGGCGTTGCCCCCTACCCGGCTCACCGAAATACCCACGTTGATGGCGGGACGGATACCTGCGTTGAACAGGTTGGATTCGAGGAAAATCTGCCCGTCGGTGATGGAGATTACGTTGGTCGGAATGTAGGCGGACACGTCGCCAGCCTGCGTTTCGATGATAGGCAATGCCGTCAGCGAGCCGCCGCCTTTCACTTTGCCAGAGGCTTTCAGGCTCGGCGGCAGGTCGTTCATGTCGCGGGCAATCTTATCGTCATTGATAACTTTTGCGGCACGTTCCAGCAAGCGGCTATGCAGGTAAAAAATGTCGCCGGGATAAGCTTCCCGACCCGGCGGGCGGCGCAACAAGAGCGACACTTCCCGGTAGGCAACCGCCTGTTTCGACAAGTCATCGTAAACGATGAGCGCAGGGCGGCCGGTGTCCCGGAAATATTCGCCGATGGCAGCGCCTGCGTACGGTGCAAAAAATATCAGCGGCGCAGGGTCGGCGGCGGCGGCGGAAACGATGATGGTGTAAGCCATTGCTCCAGCATCTTCCAGCGTTTTCGCCACGTTTGCCACGGTCGAAGCCTTCTGACCGGAAGCGACGTAGATGCAATAAACCGGCTCGCCCCGGTCGTAAAATTCTTTTTGGTTGATGATGGTGTCGAGTGCGATGGCGGTTTTGCCGGTCTGGCGGTCGCCAATAATCAACTCCCGCTGACCCCGCCCAATCGGAATCATCGAGTCAATTGCCTTGATGCCCGTTTGCAGCGGCTCGTTCACCGGCTGGCGGAAAATCACGCCGGGGGCTTTGCGCTCCAGCGGCATTTCAAATTTTTCACCGCCCAGGGGCCCCTTGCCGTCAATCGGCTGACCGAGCGGATTGACCACTCTGCCGACCATCTCCTCGCTCACCTGGATGGAAGCGATGCGACCCGTCCGGCGCACCGTCGAGCCTTCCCGGATATGATCCCAAGCGCCCATGAGCACCACCCCGACGTTGTCTTCTTCGAGGTTGAGCACGACGGCACGGACGCCGGTTTCAAATTCCACCAATTCGCCCGCCTGGGCATTGTTCAAGCCATAAACACGGGCGATGCCGTCGCCCACTTGCAGCACCGTGCCCACTTCTTCCAACTCGGTAGCGGCGTTGAAACCGCTCAATTGCTGCTTGAGTATCGCCGATATTTCATCCGGTCTGACGTCAATCATTTTATCAGGTTGATAAGGGTTGATGAGGGTTGATAAGGGTTGATGAGGTGACGCATATCAACCTCATTAACCCTTATCAACCTTCATCAACCCGCTATAATTTGAGAAATATAGAGGTTGTCTTTGAATCCTTTTTTTGCCTGCTCCAACTGGTGCGTGACGCTGGCGTCGTAGAGTTTGTCGTCGTATTCGAGGACGAAGCCGCCGATGAGTTCGGGGTTTACACGGGTGGTGATTTCCACGTTTTTGTCGGTGGTGTCGCTGGCGTCGAGCTTTTTGCGGATGGCTTCCACGACCGAATCACTGAGTTTCACTGCCGTCGTCAGGCGGACGGTGGTGATGTGCTTGATTTTGCGGAACTCGGAGATGGCTTCTTTGGCGATGTCCCGCAGCAAAGCTTCCCTGCCTTTTTTGACCAGGATTTTCAAAAACGCCATTGTCATCGGGTCGAATTTGCTGGCGAAAAGGGCATCGAAAATCGCCTCCTTTTTGTCTGCCTTGATGATGGGGCTTTTCAGCATGAGCTGCAAATCCCGGTTGGCGGCAGCCTGCTCGAAAGCCTTCACGTCTTCCATCACCCTGTCCAGCTTGCCCTGCTCCTGGGCGAGGTCAATCAGCGACTTGGCGTATCGAGTGGAAATTTTATGAACTGACATATTAGGGAGAGGGTGAGAGAGTGAGAGGGTGAGAGAGTGAGGGTAAGGGACAGCATCCCTCTCTCACTCTCTCACCCTCTCACTCTCTCACCTCTAATTCAATTTGATGTCTTTCACCAGCCCGCCTACAAATTCTTCCTGGGCGGCGTTGCCTTGCAGTTCCCGGCGGAGGACTTTTTCGGCGATTTCGAGGGCGATGCTGCCGACTTGGTTTTTCAAATCCACGATGGCAGCCATTTTCTGATTTTCGATTTGCTCCTTGGCGCTGGCGACGATTTTTTGCGCCTCGACTTTGGCTTCCTCTTTGGATTTGCCGATGATGTTTTCCCTCGCCTCTTTGGCTTCCCGCAGGATTTGGGCACGCTCTTCACGGGCTTGCACGAGCAGGGCTTCGTTTTCCGCTTTGAGGTTCGACATTTCCTGGCGGGCTTTTTTGGCTTCATCCAGTGCGTTTTGGATGTCCGTTTCCCGCTGCTTCAATGCATTGGCGATGGGTTTGAAGGCGAGTTTGCCAATCATGAACCAGAAAATCAGGAAGATGACCGTCGTCCAAAACAGCATCCCGAAGTCCGGTTTAATCGGTGTAAAATCAATCAGGAAAATCATGGTTGAAATTTTATGTTGGCATAAGAGGCTGTATCATAAGTCATTAAGCACGTCTTCTAGTCGCTTTTGTCATCCTGATAGGAACTGTTCCACCCAGTGTGTGCAAGTGAAAGTGGTTTTCACTTGCACACACTGGATGGAACAGTTCCTTTCAGGATGACAAAAGCGACTTGCAGACGTGCTTAACGACTTATGATACAGCCTCTTTTGGCTTGGCATTAATTTGAAGAGAGTTGCCCCAGTGACCAACCGTCACCGCAGGCAACCTCTTTTCTTGACTGGAATGAATTAAGCCACCAGATAGCTCAACACGATAGCAATCAGCGCAGCGCCCTCGACGAGAGCGGCGGTGAGAATCATGTTTGCCCGGATGTCACCGAGTGCTTCCGGCTGGCGGGCGATGCCCTCCATGGCTTTGCCACCAATCTGACCCACGCCGATGCCGGCGCCGATGGCAGCGAGACCCATTCCAAGTGCGGCAATAGAACCACCCATGTTTTGAAATATTTAATGATGAATTAGTGATTTGGTGATTTGGTGATTTGGTGATTTTGTGGTGGGGCGTCAAAAGTCCCAACCACCAAATCACCAAATCACCAAATCACTATATTTTAATGATGCGCTTCTTCCGTCGCCGCTCCGATGTAGGAGGCGGTGAGGATGGTGAAAACGAAGGCTTGGATGAAGGCGACAAGCAACTCGATGGTCATCATGAACAAGCCAAGCAGGGTCGAGCCGACCGCAGCGCCGAGGCTGGCGGGGATGTTCTCGCCCGACTTGCCAAAGAGGAAAATCAAGCCCACGAAAATCGCAATCACCATGTGACCGGCGGTGATGTTCGCAAAAAGACGAAGCATCAAAGTCACCGGCTTTATGAAAACGCCGAGGATTTCCACCGGCGTCAGAATCAAGATTTTGACGATGCCGGGGACGCCGGGCATCCAGAGGATATGCCCCCAGTAATGCTTGTTCCCGCTAAAATTGACGATGAGAAAAGTGACGATGGCAAGCACCGCCGTGAAACCGAGGTTGCCGGTGACGTTCGAGCCGCCGAAAAAGGGAACCTGACCAAACAGGTTCAACCCCAGAATGAAGAAGAAAATGGACATCAAAAAGGGCAGGTACCTTTCCCATTTGTGCCCCAAAAATGGCTTCGCAACTTCGTCCTGGATGAATAGAAAAATCGGCTCCATGAAAGATTGGACGCCTTTCGGAGCCATGCCCGCCCGCTGCTGGTAGGCTTTGGCGACCGACAAAAACAGCCAGGACAGGAAGGCAAAGACGATAATCATGCTGACCACATTTTTCGTCAGCGAGAAATCATAAAAGCCAGTGATGCCGCCGCCGAAGACGCCAAAATCCGCCGTGCTGCGAGCTTCTGTTTCGTAGGGCTGACTATTGTAGCAGACATATACTTTTTCAATTTCCTTACCCTTCTCGTTCTTTTCTTTTTTGAGAATAAAGCCTTGAATTTCAACCTCCTCCGCCGGGAACGATGGGTCAATTACCCGCCTGACCAAACCTTCCGAAAGCACGTACCGATTGATTGCTGCATGCCCGTTTGCGTGATGCCCGATGTGAAATTTGCCGGAAGAAAACACCGACCAGCCGCCGTCTTTTGCGTAGAGAAAACAAGGGAGCGGGATGCTCCAGGGCCCGATATTATAGACGTTTTGGTCGGCGATGTGGTGGAAAGCGGTTTGACCGGGGTCGAATTCATGTTCGATTTCTTCGCCGCAGCCGTGCTCTTCGTGCGTGGCGGGATGCTCCTGGTTGGCAGGTTGCTCTTGATTATGGTCTTGGGAGTAGCTGAGGAAGGAGAGACAGAAGAAAAATAGGAAACTCAGAATATGACGCAGCATCGGGAAATTATTATTTGGCTGATAAACAAGGCTTTTTTAAAAAGCCGGGCAAAGGTAAAAACCGACGCCTCTTTTCAAAAAGGAGGATTTAGTTTTTTTCCCGGTGCGGCGGCGGCAGGCTCAAGTGATTGAAAGCCTAATGTTTACAGGCATTTTCGCTAAATTTTTCAACTGGTTGGAAGGACGTGCAGGATGCTTGGAGGTGGGGAAAAATCACCGAAGATAATTTGGAGAACAGGTGAGTTGTCATGCCTGCCGCTCGCTTTTCCTATTTGTCATTTCGATAGGAAACCGCCCCAGGAATATGCGAGCGGCAGGCATATTGGAGGTAGCGTTCATTTTTCCGGGCAGGGAATCACCAAAGCCACCCCCGCATCGAACATCCACCCATCCATTTCCGAGCGGCTTCCGAATTTGCTCCGCCCTGCAAGGAAGCGATAATTGCCTCTCGCCTGCAAGCGCAGGTATTCAAAAAGCCGGACGGAGGCATTCAGCGAAGGCTTGAAAAGGAAAAACGTGCTTCGCTCGACTACTTTCGGCTCCTCCACTTCCTGAACATAGCCGATGCCTTCTCCTGTCGAGAAAAAAACCTGGCGGGTTTCTTTCTCGGCGTTGTCAGAAAGGGTAGCTATTGCTGCCCCCACGACGGCTTCCATGCCGAGCGAAAACCGCCGGTTTTGCAGGAAATTCACTTGGTTTGTCCAGCCGATGTCGGTCAAGGAAAACAAAGGCTCGACTGCCTGCAAGCCAAACGACGCCGAATTTTTCCGGTAAATCCCGGCTACGTGAAAACCCGTGCCAACCCGCTCGTTGGGAAAGCCTTTGAGGTTATAGACATAGAACCGGCTTGGCTCGCCTATAAAATTGCCGAAGCCAATGGCGAAGTCGTGCCGGACATTTTGCTTCAAAAGGTCGGTGGCGATGAGTTTTTTAACTTGACCGGAGGAGATGCTGACTGCAAAAACGTGCAGGAAAAGAAAGATGGAAAGCTGTTTCATGCGCTTAGATTTTTGATGAAAAAAGAAAGGAGATAAGCAGGGGAAAAATAGGCGCTTCCGTAATCCTGAGATGTTTCATGGTGGGTTTTATTTGAAAATTAACCCAGCCGGGTAGGTTTGCCTGCTTGCTGCAAAAAGCAATATCTTGTGTCAAAATTTCAGACCATGCAGGAAGTAAAAAGAAAAATAACATACACCGAATTTCGGGAAATGGAGCTTGACCACCCCGGCATTTTTCAATACGAACTAATCAACGCAGAAATCGTGAAAAAGCAATCACCTAATTTCAGGCATCAAAACATCGGCAGCAATCTGGAAGAAATGTTCAGGGCTTTTGTGAAACCCCGCCATTTAGGAGTGGTTTTTCGAGCGCCGCTCGACGTGGTGCTGGATGATGAAAATGCCTATCAACCGGATGTCGGCTTCATCCGACAGGAACGAGTCCCGCTCATTCTTCCAAGAGAGGATGACATCATTTACGGGGCGCCCGACCTCGTGGTGGAAATCCTTTCCAAATCCACCGGTCGCTTCGACAAAGGCGACAAAAAGGACACTTACGAGCGTTGCGGCGTCCGGGAATATTGGCTGATTGACCCGAAAAGCAAAGCCGTCGAGGTTTATTGCTTTGAAAATGAACGGTATAAGCTCAAATTTTTTGCCCAGGAAAACGGCATCGTTCAGTCGCAGGTGCTGGAAGGCTTCGAGTTGGACATCGAAAAGATTTTTGAATAGTTCGATGAGAAAAAAACCGGAACCTGCTGAAAATGGAAGAGGCAACGATGTCCGCATCGTTGCCTCTTTCATTTTCAGGCATCATTTCGTCCTCTTCTTCGCCTGCGGCTCCAGCATTTTCTTCTTCTTCCAAAGCCGCCATTTCTTCTGATGCTTGACTTTTTTGTGCCGCTTTTTCACCTCTTTTTTCTTCTCCGGCTTTTTCAGGTGTGCCTTGAACTCCTCGTATTTCGGGTCGAAATCGAGACCGTATTTGTCAGTCAGATTGACCGAGACGGTCACGCCGCCGAAGAAGTACCAGTCTTTATTTGCGGCATCGCCCCGTTCGTTTCCGTAGGGGTTTTCGCCAAACGAGCCTGTAATTTCAGGTGTGCGGTAGGTCAGGTCAGCGGTGATGGGGTCGGTTTGGCGCAGGGCGATGACGTTGGGATAGTTCGTGCTGACGTCGTCGAGGTAGTCGGTGAAAGTTTTCCGTGCACCCACCTCCACGCCGACGTTGAGTTTGTAGGTCAGGTTGAATTTCATGCCCAAGCCGAAAGGCAGCGCCACCGTGCAGCGACTGTATTTCTTGCCTTCGGTTTGCAGCGGTTGCAGGTTGTACCAAGCGCCCCGCATTTGCGCTTGCGGATTAAAATAGGTCGCAGCAATGCCTGCAAAAACGTAGGGCACGCCTGTTTTTCGGTCTCGAATATTGTACGGCAGCAGGTTGGCTTCGCCGGTGAACGACAATTCCAGCACGTCGGTGCGGAAGCTGAGGTTGCGCATCCGGTTGGCTTCCAGCTTGGCAAATTCGTCGTTGCCGCTGAGGCTGCCTTTGGTCAGGGAGGCTTTTGCCGAAAGGTATTTTGTAAAATTCCGCCTGCCGAACACGCCCAACATGCCGCCAAAACCATTCGGCGCAAGGCGTTGCTCGCTCAGTTCACCCAGGTAGTTCGACCAGCCGACGTAGCCGCCGACTTCGGTGTATTGAGCTTTTGCAGACAAAAAGGGAAGCAGAAGCAGAAAGATGAAAGACGAAGTGCGTAGGCTTTTCCTTCTCATAATGTAACTCGTTTGGAAGCTGAAAATCAACCTGCGATGCAGGCTGATTTTCTTCAAATTGAAAGAAAAGCAAATTCAAAGCCAAAAAGGCGGGTTGTTTAAAACGAATTTTTTACCGTGAAATCTCGAAGTTCAATTTCAAGATTTCACGGTTGGATGAAATGCTCCGATTACTTTTACCATGAAATCTGGAAGTTCAAATTCGCTATTCATGGTAAACTACATTTCAAGAGCACACGAGCCGCATATCCAAAAATTGCTGAGTTACTTCCCGGCAGTCGCCATCGTTGGCGCAAGGCAAGTAGGCAAGACAACGCTGGCTAAAACGCTGGCAAAAAATATGGAAGCGGCTTTCTCTTACCTCGACCTGGAGGATGAACGAGACAGAGTCAAACTCGCCGCCGACCCGCACTTTTTTTTCAAACGCAATGAAAATCAGTGCGTTGTGTTGGACGAGGTGCAACAAATGCCGGAGATTTTTCGCCTGCTGCGAGGCGTGATTGATGAGAACCGGCGACCCGGCAGGTTCATTTTGCTCGGCTCTGCTTCGCCGGAATTGCTTCGGCAGACCTCCGAATCGCTTGCCGGACGCATTGCCTATGTTGAATTACCGCCTTTGAATTTTCTCGAAGTTCGAGCCACTCACGACTGGCAAACGCATTGGTTCAGAGGCGGCTTCCCTGACTCGTTGCTTGCACCCGACGATGCATTGAGCTTGCAGTGGCGGCGCAATTTTATCCGAAGCTACCTGGAAAGGGACTTGCCGCTGCTGGGCTTGAGCGCCGACCCCGCACTGGTGCGGCGCTTCTGGCAAATGCTTGCGGCGGAACACGGTGGGATTTGGCAGGGGGAAAAATTTGCCCGAAGCCTCGGAGTGAGCGGAGCAACGGTGAAGCGCTACCTCGAATTTTTGGAAAACGCCTTCCTGGTTTCTTCCCTCGAACCTTGGTTTGTCAACGTGAGCAAACGAATTGTCAAGTCCTCCAAAATTTACCAATGTGACAGCGGCATCCTTCATGCCTGGTTGGATTTCAACAAAATGGATGACCTGTTGGGAAACGCCATTCTCGGAAATTCCTGGGAAGGCTACGTTATCGAGCAAATCAAAGCGGTCGCTGGCGACCACCTGAGTTATTTTTTTTATCGCACACATCACGGTGCGGAGTTTGATTTGGTATTGGTGAAAGGCGGCAACCCGGTGGCTGGCGTGGAGGTCAAATTTTCAGCGACGGCGGCGGTGCAGAAAGGTTTTTACATCGCTGCCGAAGACTTGGGCACGAAGCAAAACTTCGTGGTCGTGC
>CAZHLB010000198.1:6909-9792 GCA_964533005.1 uncultured Saprospiraceae bacterium | reverse complement strand
GTGTCAATCCGCCCAATCCGCGTCATCCGCGTTCCCATCCTCCCCGCGTCTCGCGTTTAAGTTGACGACATTAGACGTGGAGTCACCCGGTCACTTGCTACCGTTCAAGGTAAAACCGTAGAAACTTTTGGAAAGGAATCTCTACTTCGATTGATAAAGCAATGAATAATACTCTTCCAGCATCCGCTTCACCGAAAATGCCTCCCTCGTGCTGTTGATACTCGCCTTCATCATCCGCACCCACTTGTCGTGCTTTTCATAAAAAGTGGGAATTACCTCCTCGGTCAAAACTTTGTACAAAGCCGCCCGGTCATGGGCGTCCTGCGCTGCCGGGTCGTCGAGCACGGTTTCGTCGCCGATTGCCCAGCCGTTCACGCCATGCTGGCAGGCTTCGGGCCACCAGCCGTCGAGGATGCTCAGGTTTAGTGCGCCATTCATGGCTGCTTTCATGCCGCTGGTTCCGCTGGCTTCCTTTGGGCGCACCGGGTTATTGAGCCAAACATCTACGCCACGGGTGAGCGCAGCACCGATTTCCATGTCGTAATTTTCGAGGAAGACGACTGAGCGGGGGTATTTTTTACTCATGGCTACGAGGTTGGCAACGATGGCTTTGCCCTGGTCGTCGAGTGGGTGGGATTTGCCGGAGAAGATGATTTGCAGGGTGCGGTTTTTCAGCAGCGGCTCGATGATTTTTTTGTCGCCAAAAATCAGGTCGCTGCGCTTGTAACCCACCGCCCGGCGACTGAACCCGATGATGAGTTTATTGGCGTCGAGTTTTGTGCCGGTGCGTTGTTCGACATATTTGACGAGGGCTTTTTTGTTTTTTAAATGGCTTTCCCATATATCGCCTTTGCCTTTTGCGGCGTCGAGCATGGATTTGTCAACCCATGTTGGAATATGAATGCCATTCGTTATGGCAATTATTTCGGAGCGCCTTTTTATATGTTTCCACATATCATTGGCAGTGACGCCATGAAGTTGAGCGACGGCATTGCTTTTTCGAGATAAATGCAATGCGCCGACAGTCATATTAAATGGCTCGCCGCCCAGTTTTTCCAATTGTTTTCCGGTTAAACCCATATTTGCGCCCATATACAATATGCGGTCAATCGGGTGGCTTTCATTGCCTTGAATAATAGGCGTATGGGTGGTAAAAACTATTTTTTCACGCACGTTTTTCAGGGCTTTTTTGAAGGTAATGCTATGCCGTCCCGCATCACTTTTGCCTTTTGCCTTCTGACTTTTTCCTTCCCTTTCTTCCCGCAATAATTCAAAGCCTGCAAATAATGCGTGCCCTTCATTAAAATGATAAACATCCACCTCGATGCCCAGCGCCCGAAGCGCCCGCACTCCGCCAATTCCGAGCACCATTTCCTGCGCAATCCGCTCCTCGCCAAACCAACCGTAAAGCTGTCCGGAAATCCAGGCGTCTGCGTTTTCCGGCAAGTCGGTGTCGAGCAGGTAAAGTGGTGCGTTGCCATAATTGTCGCAAAGCCAGGCTTTGCATTTGACGTTTCGCCCCCGGATTTCCACGTCCACCGACACGCCGGTGTCTTTCAGGAAGTCGTACTTATTATTATGGTATGCATCGAAAGGCTGCCCGTTGGCGTCGAGCATCTGGTCGCCGTAACCTTGTTTCCAGAGGATGCCGATGCCGACGATTGGGTAGCCGTAATCTTTTGCACCCTTGAGGTAGTCGCCGGCGAGGATGCCCAAGCCGCCTGCATATATTTTGAAGTTGGAAGTCAAGCCATATTCCATGCAGAAATAAGCGACACGGGGGAGTTGAGTCTTGATTTTTGCCATGATTATTTTCGTTGGTGAGGTTTAATATGAGTCCAACCTTTCCGAAAGTTTAGAACTTTCGGAAAGGTGAGCCTTTCAAATCATCGGTTGAGCCTGCAAAAATTGCCCGGAAATCCAATTTGCTTCGTCTTCTCTTTTTAAAAACTTCAAAAACAAGTTCATCCCCCGCCGCTTCTCCTCGTCCAATTCATAGCTGATATTTTCCGTAAAATACCGCCGCAAATCAAACCCCGGCTGCGGCGCAGGTAGGATGTACATCAGTTCGGGAATTTCTTCCACGCCCAACTTTAGCGCAGCGTTCAGCCCTTCCAAAAATGCTTCGTCGAGCGGGCGGTTGCTTACCCAGGCAGCAAAAACAAAAGGCAAACCCGTGAAATCGAGCCATGCTTCGCCCAAATCGTAGGCATAGTTGCATTTCTCAGCCATGCCCACTGCCCGGTCGCCGATGATGAGTGCAGCCGTCGTGCCGGTGATTTTTTGCTCGAAACCCGGCTCGGCAGGCAGCAGGCGGGGATTGATTTGCCAGTGATTTTTCACCAAAATTTTAGCCAGTTCGACGGAGGTTCTCGAATGAAAATCGAGGTGCAGGTGGGTGATTTCTTCGAGCGGGCATTGGCTGAAAATGCAAACCGTTTTGACCTCGCCGGTCGCCCCGATGCAGTAATCTGAGAGGATGTGCGGCGTCTGCAATTCAGGAATAATGGCGACGGGAACCAAGCCCAGGTCGGCTTCCCCGCTCGCCAGTTTGCGGGCGCATTCGGAAGGGATGTCGAGTTTCAAATCAATGGTTTCGCCAAAACCGCTTTTGAAAATGCCGTACAAAAATGGCTTCGTGTTCAGGTAGCTGACGGCGGTGACTTTGAGTTTCTGCTTCAAAATGTTGAGGATTTGAGGATTTGAGGATTTGACTTTTTCCATCTCAAACCCTCCAATCCCCGACAAAACAGGAAAGAATCTTTCTGGTTTTGGGCGATGATGTGCCTAAAGCTGACAGGTGCATTTTTGATTTTTAAATTTAAAAATTTAAAATATTTAAAATAAAAAAAAAAAAAAGAACATGTAAGAATTTAGACAAAA
>CAZHLB010000198.1:0-6899 GCA_964533005.1 uncultured Saprospiraceae bacterium | reverse complement strand
GAATGGCTGCCAGCCATTCAGCCATTTAACCATTTAGCCATTCAGCGTCGGGAGAAGTAACAGAGACAAGCTTTTCCGGTTTTTGCCTCACTGCTTTTTGAAAACTCGCACGTAATCCACAATCATCCGCTGCGGAAAAGTCGTAGTGCCGTCTGGGTTGCCGGGCCAATTGCCGCCGACGGCGACGTTGAAAATGAAGAAAAACGGATGGTTGAAAGCCCACTCCCCTACCCCGGTGACGGCTGGCGTCAGTTCAAAAAATGGCTGGTCGTCCATCAGCCAGGTGAGTTTGTCTTGCTCCCAAAGGATGCTGAACACGTGAAATGCCTCGTTGTAATTTTTGCCCACCGAATGAATGGAGTCGCCAACGTAGTGATGGCTGCTCGTGCCCCAGTGCCCCGTGCCGTAGGTCAAATCGGGGTCGTGACCGAGGTATTCCATGATGTCAATTTCGCCGCAGGCGGGCCACCCGACGGAGGTGATGTCTGAGCCAAGCATCCACAAAGCGGGCCACACGCCTTTGCCCACCGGCAATTTTGCCCGGATGTCAATTCGACCGTACTGAAACTCTTTCAAACCCTGCGTTTTCATGCGGGTCGAGGTGTATTGTTTGCCGCCGTAGCTTTCCTTGCGGGCTTCGATGACGAGTTTGCCTTGCGTCAAAAAGACGTTTTCGAGGCGGTTGGTGTAGCTCTCCAACTCATTGTTTCCCCAGCCGCAGTTGTTGGGGCAGCCGTCGCCGAGGTCGTAAGTCCAATCGGAGGTGTTCACGTTTTTGCCTTTGAACTCGTCGCTCCATTGCAAATCGTAGCCGTCGTAGGTCTCCGGCGTGGCGTAGCCTTCGTCTGGAATTTCAAAAAAAGTGTCGTCGTTGCGAAGGGTGACAAAGGCGGAGGCTTCGGAAAGTTCGGCATTCACCGGGTCGGAAAGTTTGACAAAAAACCGCTCGTCTGCTTCCCGAAGCGTGTCGCCGAGGATTTGGACTTGTAACTTTTTCGTCGTTTCGCCAGGCGGAAAAGTCAGCGTGCCATGCGTCTCGGCGAAATCTTCACCGGCTGTTGCCTCGTAGCTTTCGGTGGAAAAATGCACTGTAATTTCTTCATCTACAGCCGCAACTAGCGAAACTGACACTTCGACAGCGGTGCTGGAATTGCCTTCAATTTGGAGCAGGTCGGTGATGAAAAGTGCGGCTGGCATGGCGCAGCAATCTTTTTCGTCGCCGCAGCCGAGGGACAGGATTGCAAGCGTGAGGGTGAGGATGGAAAGGGAGAAAATTTTTTTCATGAACTTCAATTTTAGGGGCGTGAAATTAGCCGTTGCCAGTTGATTTGCCTGACAAAAAACTCATCGCCTGCCCAATCTTTCCACCAGCGTTTCCCGAAGCCCTTCGCTCACCGGCAGCTTTAAGCCACCAACACTGACCATATTTCCTTCGATGAATTCCACCGCCTCCAACGAAATAACGTGCGAGCGGTGAATGCGGAAAAACGCTTGTTTCGGCAGGCTTTCTTCGAGCACGGCGAGCCGCTCTTTCGTCAGCAGCATTTTTTCACGGGTGAAAATTTTGACGTAGTCGCCGTAGGCTTCCAAGTGCAAAATGTCTTGAAAATCAACTTTGTAGAGTTTTTTGTCTGCCTTCACAAGCAGGTGACCGGAGCGGTTTTCTGACGGTGGAACGGCTCCTGCAAGCCTGTCCGCCGCCCGGTTAATGGCTTTGATGAATCGTTCCAATGAGAAAGGTTTCAGCAGGTAATCCACCGCCTCTAACTCGAAGCCTTCGACGGCAAATTCAGGGTATGCGGTTGTAAAAATCACCAGTGGCGGTCTATCGAGGCTTTTCAGCAAACCGATGCCGGAAAGTTTGGGCATGTTCACGTCGAGCAGCAATACGTCCACCCGCTCCCGGCGCAGGATTTCCATCGCCTCAAAAGCATTGGAGCAAGTGGCGAGGAGGTGCAGGTTCGGCAATTCTGCCAAGTATTTTTCGAGGATGCGCAAAGCCAGCGGCTCGTCATCCACGGCGAGGACGGTGATTTTTTTCATGGTGATTTTCATTAGGCTATTCCTCCTAAATCCTTGATTTTCAATGGGACATTAAATCCAGCATCAAAACGACTGTAAAAACGTGAATTCCCTCCGTCACGTCAAGCCGGTGCCTACCAGGGTAAATCAATTCCAATCGCCGTCGCAGATTTTTCAAACCAACGCCCGATGCATTTTCAATACCTGCCAATTCTGCCTTCCGAACTTCTTCGTCCTGTATGCCTCGGTTATTTTCCACCTTGAAAATCAACTCGTTAGCCAAAATTTCAAGAGCGATTGAAATGAATGTCCCTTGCGTGTCGCCCTTCACGCCATGCTTGAAACCGTTCTCGACGATCGGCAAAAACAGCAGCGGCGCCACCTGTTTTCCGCCAGGGTCGCCTTGCACGGAAAACTCAATGTTGACCTCGTCGCCGGTGCGCAGGCGCTGCATTTCCACGAAATTTTGAAGGTGTCCGATTTCCTTTTCCAGCGGCACAAACGGCACGTTCGACTCGTGCAACAGGTAGCGCATCATTTGCGATAGGCGCAAAATGATATCAGGCGTCCGCACATCCCGGTCGAGCGCCAATGAGTAGAGGTTGTTCAGGCTGTTGAACAAAAAATGGGGGTTCACCTGTGCTTTGAGGGCGGCGAGTTCGGCGTCGAGCTTTTCCCGTTCCAGGCGGCTCAAACGTCGCTGCGTTTCGAGGTGCTGGAACCAACCTTTTGAGAGTTTAAGCAGGGTCGTGACGGCAACGTAAACCCCGATAAATTGCAGGATATCGTCAAAATCATAGAAGGCGATAAAATAGTAGCCGGGGAAAATCAGGTTGGACAAGTAGTTGAAAGTCAGCAAGTTCAACCCGGCAGCGGCAAGCATCGCCATTGCCAGGAAGGCAAAAAAGGGTAGATGTTTTCCCGCCTGCAAAAACCTGGGAATGAGCCAAAACAGGTTCGGATAAACCGCCAACCAAAGGCTAAAATGAAACAGGAAAGTGTAAATCCAATCCACCGGCGCCACCTCGTCTTCGTAGGCGAAGAACCGGGCGAGCACATAAAATGAAAATGCCCAGAAGAGGCAGTGCTGGAGCAGCCTGTTCCGGGCGATTTTTTTCATTGCAGCGGTCGTTTTTGGCAAGAATGGCATCAGCGAGCTTTTCGTTTCAAGACGATTGCGTTGTCTAAATATGCCTCCTTTTCGGTGGCATATTTCTCGGCAAACTTCTGCAATTCTTCCGGCGAAGCGGTGAGAACGTAGCCGTCTTCGGTCTTTTCGTGCTTGATTCTGATTTGCTTGTTTTTGAGCAAGTTTGCCAAAAACTCCGGGTCGAACATGTTGATTTTCAATTCGTTTTGGCTGACCTCCAGCCTGGCAAAAGTGTGAACCGGCAGCAAATGCCAGGATTGCATCTCATTGACTTTTTCCAAGCTTTTCACGATGCCACCAATGGAGTTTCCCTTTTCGTCTTGCGGCAAATCAGTTGGAAAGAAGTCGAGGAAAAAGTGGCTGCCCAGCTTCACCACATGCACGTCGAAGGCGGCAGAAATTCCTTGCTTGTCCGTGTGAACGAGCAGATAATTTTTGCCCTCGCCAGAGCGAAATTGCCAGGTTTCTGTCTTTGCCTCGCCATCGGTTTGCAGGTCGTTCCAAGTACCTGGCAGTTCTTTGACCACCACTAATTTGTCTTCTGTGTAAATCGGGTGCAGGGACGGAATGCAGCTTTCGAGCAGGAAAAACACCATGCCCATCAGGGCTGTGGCTGCGAATTTCGTTTTCATAATTTCTTGATTTTGAGTGAAATGGCTGTCGGAAATTCTTCTTTCCGGCGAACGAGACAAAGGTGAGTCGGGCAACCGGGCAGGTCAAAAATCGTCGGTGAAATCGTAAAAAACGAAGTTGAAATCGTAAAAAAACAGACGTTTGAAGACCATCTGGGAGGAGCTTTCTTTCTTTTCTACCTTTGCCGCTTCATCAAAAAAAATTGAACATGAAATTACTTTCCATCCTCTCCAGTGCGGCAATTTGTGCCGTTGCACTTTTTTCTGCTTGCAAAAATGACAGCGATTCCGCCCGTGACGCTGCCGTGCAAAACGCCACGCAACAGACCACTCCGGCTGCTTCCACTGCGCCAACCGACCTGACCGCTCCCGGTGCAAACCCGGCACAGAAAGCGCCGGAACCTGCGCAAAATGCCGCCGGTGTTTGGCATTATACCTGTCCAAAAGGCTGCGCTGGCGGCGCTGGCTCGGCTGCTGCTTGCGCAAAATGTGGCACGACGCTGGCTCACAATGCAGCTTACCATCCCGCTCCAAATTCAAATCCGGCGGCAGCGGCTGGCGGCGTCATCAATGCAAGCGATTTAGCTCCTGGCTCCGTGACAAAAACGCCCGTGACTGTTGGTGACCCGGCTACTGCCAAAACAGCAGAGCCTGCTCAAAATGCGAAAGGCGTGTGGCACTACACCTGTGCCAGCGGTTGTGCAGGCGGCGCAGGCAGCGCAACTGCCTGTGCGAAATGCGGGAAGACGCTGGCGCACAACACGGCGTATCATCAATAAAAAAAAAGACCGGGCGGCGCTGCTGCCCGGTCTTTTTTTTGAATGCGCCAACCAAAACTCGCCAACTCATTTCAACCATTCTCTCGCCACCGCCAGCTTCACTTTTTCATCAAAAATGGCAGCCACCGGGAAGCTCATTCCTGCAATCACCTGGCAATCAATGTTGTCGTAGGTTGAATTGACGGTTTATCAATTTCCTCCAAACTTGTAAGCATACGAAAGCGCCGGAACGGCAAAAGTGTAAAAGCCATCATTGATGGGCGCCAGCCCAAAATCAAACCGGTGTTTGTGGTTGAACCAACTTGCACCGAAAATGAAAATCCAATAGCTGTCATAGTCGCTGAAAAATTCGGTTTCATAGACCTCCCGCACGTTGTTGATTTCTCCAAAAAGCCGCCATTTCCTGCCAATTCGGAACGAGCCGCCAAAATTGAGAGTAGAAAACCGTGTTTGCTCCGGGCTACTGGAAAAATAAGTAACACCGGCATTGAGGAACCGCTCTGGCGTACCCAGCGTAATCGTGCCAAAGCCAAGAAGCCCTGTTCCATTGTCTCCATAGGACGCCAAATATCCAAAAAGCTGCCCTCCTGCTGCCACGTGCACCTTTTCAGACAAGCTCGCACCGAACTTTGCCCGCACATTTAAAATGTTCTCGGAAAACACAGTGAACAAGCCTCCTCCCAGCGTGAAATGCTCTGACACGCCGTAGTCTATCGTGTTGTAAAACAGGAAGTAATTTGAGTATTGCCACGACTTTTTTTCCAGCATAAAACCGGAAGGCGACAGGAACAACTTTTCTTGCCCGTGCATCGGAATCGGCGCATTGTCAGCGAAGCCAGGTAAGATTTTTTCAGGCAATTTCGAGAAGCGGACGCTTTGAATGACGGTCAGTGAAAACTTCAAAGTCGTGCCGGTCTCCAGCAAAAACCGCAGGGTCGAGCTGTCGAATCCAACCACCTGCCCCACGAATTGGTCGCCCCGTTTGGTTTTCAGGAAGTGCATTTTCGCAGGCAAATCCCTCGCCTCGTCGAGCCTGGGGCTGACAAGTTCGATACGCTCCACGTTTTTTTCAGGAAGATAATCGTCCATGCCGGGGTCACGTGCCAGCCGGAATTCCTGCCCGACGTAGCCGCCAAGAACGCCTTGCATGGGCTTGCCAGTTTTCATATAAACGACGTATTCAAAACCTGGCTCGGCAAACTTCTTTTCCGGCAACCGGCTTGCTGCTTCTTCGTGTAAATTTTCCTCACCCAGCACTGCAATGCGTTCAATTTCAGCAGTTTGAAACACAAGCCGGTTGGTATTTTTGAACAAAAAAACCACCTGCGCCGAGTCGGCAGAAAGCACCCTGCCGATGAGTCGGTCGCCGGTTTTCGTGGTCAAAACGTGAGATTGGGTCGTGTCGCCGGGCAGGACGTTGCCTTGAAAAATCACTTGGGAATTGCCAAAAAATGGCAGGCAGAAGGCGAAGAGTAACAGGAAGAGCGATGATTTCATTGACTGAGTTTTTACGGTGAAAAAATCGAGGTGAAGATAATTGCAGGCGGTTGAGTTTTGCCTTTCGAGTTTTTTTGAAACTTCCGCCGCCAAAGGTGACACCTGGAAAACAGCTTTTTCGGGTGTCACCTTTAAGCTCGACTTTTCAAAATGAAGACTACTTTATCCAGCAAACCCGTCCTCCTGTTCTTGGTGTTGGCGGGGTTTTTCGTGACCAATGCCTTGGTCGCCGAGTTCATCGGCATGAAGATTTTTGCGTTCGAACCTACACTTGGCTTGCCATTGCTCGAATGGAAATTGTTCGGTCAAAGTGGCTCGTTGATGCTGTCGGCAGGGGTGCTTTTGTGGCCTGTCGTGTTCGTGACGACCGACCTAATCAATGAGTATTTTGGCAAGAGGGCGGTTCGTTTCCTTTCCTGGATGATGGTGGGTTTGATTAGTTATGCCTTTTTGATGGTCTTTCTCGCTATTGAACTTGTGCCGGCGGAGTTTTGGAAGGGCGATTATCAAGCGCATGGCGTGCCCGACATGCAGGCTGCTTTTTCGCAAGTTTTTGGGCAAGGGTTGCAAATCATCGTCGGGTCGTTGCTTGCCTTTCTCATCGGTCAAATCGTGGACGCCGCCATTTTTCACCGCCTGCGCATGGTCACCGGGGAGCGAAAAATCTGGCTTCGGGCGACCGGCTCGACCGTCGTTTCTCAGTTCATTGATAGTTTCGTGGTGCTTTACGTTGCCTTCATCCTTCTTGCGCCAGCCGACCGGAAGTGGGACATGAGCCTTTTTCTTGCCGTCGGCACGGTGAACTACACTTATAAATTC
>CAZHLB010000197.1:0-9800 GCA_964533005.1 uncultured Saprospiraceae bacterium | reverse complement strand
GTCTCAAAACCCCGCCGCTCGAAAATCACGCTTCCCGGTTAGCTCGCAGGACGCAAAGGTTATCAATTTTTCACCGCCACCCGCAGCGCCCGCAACCCCTGCACTCCCTGCAATTTGCTCAAAACCAACTCCTCGATATTCTCCTCGATGAATCCCTGCCGGATGAGGTACGTCAGGTATTCCATGTACTCGTGGTAGTCCTTTTCGCTGGCATAGACGATGGCGATTTTGCCGGTTTGCGTCAGCCGCTCCTCCGTGCCTTCGATGGTGGCTTTGTCAATGCGTTTTTTGATGATTTCGTAGCGGATATTGTACGCACCGTCCACGTCGAAACGCTTGTCGTCCTGCCGGAAACGGACACTGATGGGCTGACCGTAGACAAAAATCAACTGGGCGGTGGACAGCGGCATGGGCAGTTCCGATTTCAGCGTTTCCATTTGCCGGGTGACGTTGCAGAGGGTGAGCAATTGCCAAAGGCGAAGGTTGCGCAGGTGCAGGTTGCTGAACTTTTCTGTTTGCAGCAACGACTGCCCGGCGTAAATTTCAAACTGCACCCCGTCCGTTTTGTACCGCTCGAAATAGTGCGGAATCATGCGCTGCGCCCGCTCGTCCTCGTGCTCGAAGTGGTCGGAAAGGGCAGAATTGATGCGGGTGACGCTTTCTTCGTAGTCTTTCCGCTTGCGATAGACCACGCCGAAATGCGGGTCGAGTTGGCTTTGGTAAAAGCTGACTTCCGTCGCCAATCCAACATCCTTCCGAGCCATTTCTACAAAAAGCGGGTGGATTTCTTTCTGAATAAATTCCATCACCAGCGACTCGTCGCTCGATTTCAGTTCGGTTTTTAGCTGGGCGATGCGATGGTCGGTTTCCAGAAGGTAGTGGTGCAGGAGGGGAAAATCCACCTGCTTCACGGCTCCTTCCAACACCTTTTTTATCAGTTCCAGGTTCTGCGCAAAATCTTCCTGGATTGCCCGGTTGCGGGTGACCGACGAGCTGACGATGTCCGACTGAGCATAAAGCGGAAAAACGTCCTCGAAAACAATCTGCTCCACCGGCGCTTTTTTGCCATGCTTTTCCACATTGTCCAAATAATTGAAAGCCGACTCCACAAATCGCCACTCGACGCTGGGGTGAATGGCGGTGAATTTTTCCCGGATGATGGCTTCGATTTGGTTGTCCGTCTCCTCCCGGCTGCGCTCGACAGCCAGGTTGAACAGCGGCAGGAGCTCTTTGAAAGCCAGTTCGGCGAAGCTGTTCAACTCGTAAGGATGCGGCGAGCCGACTTCGAGAATGCCAATCACTTCACCCTCTTTGTTCAGCAGCGGAGCGACTAAATGGCTGCGGATGCCATTTTGGAGCAAGCTTTTTTCGATGGGGGTTTTGTGCTCCAACTCCTCGAGGTCTTCCACGAGCACGGTTTCCCGGTATTTGCAAGCTTTGTCATAAACCGAGTAGGCGTTGTGCGGGTCGAGCAGACAGTCGTGCTGGTCGGCAAGGAAACAGTGGCGGATTTTGTACTTGTACTCGTGTTTCCGGTCGCCAGGGTAATCGAGCGCCATCAAGCCGAGGCGCAGGTCGGGCAAGCCGAAGTAGCCTTTAACGTGCTCTTCCAGCCGGACGATGTTTTCCGCTTTGACGACGGCGTCTTTTTCGAGCAAGTGAAAACGCAGGCGGGATAAGGTTTCCTCCTTCGTCACGTCAATCAGGTTGATGCCGATGACGCCGTGAAGTTCAAAGTGGTCGGGCGGCAACGCTTCCAGCCAGGCGTCCATGTCATAAATGTTGCTCAACAATTTGTGGATGCGCTGCTTCGAGAGTTTTTTCAAAGGCTTGACCGGCACGACCTCGACGTACTGGATGTTCAATTGCGATTTGTAGTGATTTTGATAGCAGCAACCGGCTGGTTGCAGCGAAAAAATAAAGGTCGGGTCAACTTCGAGATTCTGCCCGTAGTGCTGGTTCAAAATGACAGCGCCCGCCCTCGCAGCCAGCGTCGCCATGCACTCCTCGCCGCCGGTGTCCAACTTCACTTTCATTTTGCAGCTCGCCATCATTTTCATCATGGCAGGCGTGAAATAAAAAGCCTGCATGTCGAAAGGCTTGCCCGCTTTGCCCAACTGCGAGTCCCGCAAGTTGAGCGGAAACAGCCCCGCCATGAGCAGGTTGACCAAATCCGGCTGCTCGTCGAGCATGGAATAGTCTTCGATGGGTTCCCAAAATTCCGGCGCTTTTTGCGCCCGGCTGATGATTTCCCGTGCGAGCAGGCGCTCGGCGACGTCGTCGCTGTCGAGCTTTTTGTGCCAGTGGCGAAGCAGTGGCGCAAAGCTCAACTTGGTGACGAAGGGCACTCGCATAGAAGGCAAGCCGGTCATGGCTTCTAAATAATCTTTCCTGAATTTACTGGAAAGTCCATTGCCGGAAGGCAAGCCAGCGATGGCTTCCTGGCTCATTTTTTTGCCATTTTTAGAGATGCCATTGGTGGACGGCGAAGCTATTGTGGAGGTGGTTGCGACCATGATGAATTGGATTTGATTGTGTCGGATGGTTGGGTAGGGTAATCTAACCGGCGAGCGGAGGGCAAAGTTTTGGGCAGAAAAAAGCTGACAGGAGGAAAATGAGGAGGCAGAAGTAGCGGGTGGCGACGAAGAGGCAGTTTGGAAGGCAGGACTCGGAGGACGTGTAGGAGGGTTTGAGGTGGTGATGGTCTTTTCTTCTTTACCTTTTGAAGTGCTAATATTTTACAAACCGCCGGGTGATAAATTTCTCTCCTTGCACCTCAATCCTCAGAAAATAGAACCCGGCAGGAAGGTCTTCCACGTTGATAGAATTGGATGAAAAAGGAGCTTCTTTTCGATTGCCGGTTGGGTCAATTATCTCCAAGTCAATGATAGGCAAATCCTTCGGAAGGAAGAGCCTATTTTGAACCGGGTTGGGGAAAATGGCAATATCTTCAGTTTTGGTAGTTGAATGAATTGCAACATTCATGGGGCAAACAATTAAATCTGGCATATACAAGCCAAGCTCTGGATCTTCATAGCTTCGGAAGGTATGATGGATCCCCCAATCAATAAGGCAATATTCCAGGGGATAAATTACAAATTGGTTAACCGCCCCGAACCTGTCGTTGTATATCATGTCGTTTTCCCAGATACCAGACTCGCAAATAATTGTACCTCTGAAAAATGATAGTGGCACATTATTGACCCATTGGGTGTCTCTTGTTTCAATTTGGATGGTCATGTAGTCCACAGGGGGAGGTGGAATGATATTCCATTCCCATTTGGCAGTTTGAAATTGCTCGCTAGGCTGAATGGAAAAATCATAGAGCAGAAAAAAGCTATCTCGTTGAGAATTATAATAGAATACCTGGTTGGAGTCTTGATAAATATAATAATCGCCTCCAAAAATGGACTTTAATTTTTTACAACTAATTCCGTTTATTAATTGAAGGTCACCAGTAAATTCTATTGTGTCGATGCCATAGGATTCATTTTGAGTTCCAGCGCCGGATGTATAGCAGTAAGTCCACTTGGCTCCCAATGGCGCAAATTCTTGGGCATTGCTAACACTCACGAGAAAGATAAGACTAGTAAGTATAAAAATAGCTTTCATTTTCATCTGGATATGATTAATCTTTGATGATATAAGAGGGCTTCATCGGATTGAAATATCAGATAATAAACACCTGGCAGAAGAAATGAGACATTGAAATGCTCCTTTTGGTCATATTCTTCAATACGTTTGCGGAAGAGCATTTTTCCTGTCAGGTCAAAAATGGATAGCTCGCCCTTTCCTGTTTGATTCGTTTTTAGAAAAACCTCTTTCCTGGCTGGGTTGGGGAATACTTGCATTCCTCTTTCTTGGCCGCTCACCACTTCGCTTGAAGTTGTAAGGAGGAATTGAATAGTTGAATCGCAGCCTGGCTCGAAACAGCCGTTTTCGTCTAAAACCAACAGCATGGCATCACCATCAGATTGTTCCAGTGAGATAGTGCCGCTGATAGCAATTCCGCCCCAAGGCGTTGGCTCTATGTCTTCAAACCAAAACACATTTCCAGGCGCAAGACTTTTTTCCCAGAAAAACCTTTGCCAGAGAATTTGCCCTTGCGGAGAGATTTTGATCAGCCATCCTGCCCATTCTTCTATCTCTTCCAGATAGGTGTTGCCTGCGCCAAGGATGTTACCATCCGAATCGAGCACTACGTTGTTTAGATAGCTGTAATAATCTCCTCGATATATTTCATATTCACCTATCACGGTTCCGATGGTATCTATCTTCATAAACGACAAATAAACCGGACAGCCACAGCCAGGGATAAAAGTGTCTCTTGAACAAAACAGCCCATAAGTTTCATCAGATAAAATTCTAACGTAGGGCGGAGAAATATTCGTTGATTTATAGTATCGCTTCGTCCACAATTCATTGCCTAAGCTGTCGTATTTTGTAAGGGCAGTCCATGGCTCGTTGTCATCCCATGTCCAAACTTTATAACCGCTCAACAAATCGCCATTTTTCAATACTTCCAGGTTACCCCAAAGGCTTTCACGAAAGTCGTCCATATAATCTTTGTGAAATGTCAAATCACCAGCAGAAGTGGTTTTTATCATGCTTTTATTATTCATAAAATCACCACTTGAATTTCCATCGGCATAAATGACGAAGCTGCCATCCGGCAATCTTGACAAGCTATTACTTGCATCTGCGGCGGGGCTGTTGTAGTATTTTATCCACAAGCTATCTCCATTGGTTTTGTCTATTTTCATTAAGAAGATTACCCCATCTCCAGGATTGCCTTGGTAAACATTTCCCGTCATAGCATAATTTCCATCTTCAAGAATGAGTAAACAATTAACTGGGGCTTCAATAAAACCTTCATATGTTCTTTTCCAAAGAAAATCGCCGTTGAAATCGCATTTTATCAACCCGGTGCAAGATGGTTCAATATTTTCCCAGCACAATGAGCCGGTAGCTATCACAAATCCACCTTCATCTATTAACAAATCCCAACCTCTGTCGCTGGAATGGTTTTGAACATCAAACGTCCGAAAGAAAGTAGTCTGTCCAACAAGTGCAAAAGCAAGCAAGGTCAGAAGATAAGCAATGATGAATTTCATTTTCGAGCGTATTTTTTTGGTGCGGGAGAAAAAAACTCCCGCACCAAAAGTTATTAAGGCTGATACACGAATCTGGTTCTTCCAAGTACCGCATCCTTTCCACGAATCTGAACAAAGTAAATTCCAGGCAATAATCCCTCCATATATAGACGCACTTCATTGCTATTTCCTGCAAAGATTATGTCCTTTAAAACTATGCCTGCCAAATTAAGGACTTGAACCTTTTGAGCGTTTGCTAAAGAATTTTTTGGAATCTTGACAGTAAGAACGCCATCCGTCGGGTTAGGGAATACAACGATTTCTGCTGAAATGTCAACATGGCTTTCATCTTCATTTTCGCCGATAGTGCGTTCTTCGACCGAATCCAATGGCGGCAAAACTGGTTCAAAAATTTGCCCGGTGAGTTGGGTTAGAATGCCTTGGGCGTAAGCGGCGGAAGGCAAGCCGCTTGCACTGACGAGATGAAGCGTGGCACTGTCCTGGGCATTTAAGGAGTAGATTGCCATACCTTCAAGTCTCCTGATATTGATGTCCTGTACAGTTTTAAAGTAAGTATCGTCCAGCGTAAGTTCAAGTATGGAATCAAGCACTTGACGCGCTTCGTTCAATCTCATCCGCCTGATTTTTAAGCCAAACAGCTTGCGTTGTTCTTCTTCTTCCCGCAGCAATGTTTCAGCTTCCAGATATTCTTCCGTTTCAATCCAATCATTAAGAAGGTGGTAAACTACATAATCTTTTTCAGCTATCAACTTAGATAACTGAGAGTTTAGATTAAGTGTGTCGCCGCCTTGTTGCAACTGTTGCTGCACAATGGAAATTTTTAACCTCAAAGTGTCCAAGCAATCTCTGCTTACACATGGCGGGTCTCCACCTGTTAGGTCTTCCAAACAACCGGCATTATTTCCAGATGTCTTGTAGGTAAAAAAGTTGTAGGTGATTGCACAAGGAAAATTTAGACTGCAATAAGGTCTTACTCTCTGAGAAGTAGTACTTTCGTCCGGATGAAAATAGTTAAAAGCAGTTGTATTGCCGTGTGTATAAATTCGTTTTATACCATTTCCAATAGAAAAATAATTCCACCGGGCATCGTTAAAGCTTCCTTGATTAGGGATGGCTCCTGGAGTAGTAGGGTTTGGAGTATTTGGATTATTATCATCTTCCACATATTGACCAACTATCACGTCTACTTTTTGCTTAGTAGCAAATTCCTCTGTAATAAAATGAAAACCCTTGTTGTTGCCATAATTGTAAATGCCGATGTTGCTCAGTGAATAGACATTACAAAAGGCATCTTTGTGTCCTGCTCCAGTTTGCACGTTTCCGAAAGCAGCTTTGCTTGAGTTTCCAAAAATATTGTCATGTACATCGTACTCACTTTGACCAAGTGCGTAAAAGTCAAGACCATTTTGCGAAAATGTATTGAACGACAAATTCAAGTCCTGAATAGAAGTAGTGTAAACTGCGGTTGTGTTTTTAGTGAAAGTATTTCCCTCTCCATTTGCACCTCCAATCACAAGTTTTGAAAGAAGCGCAGCACTAGTGGAAGCATAGATTCCGTTAGTATTGCTTGTGAAAGTGCTGTTTTTCACCGTTATCGCAGCATCCAAGGCAAGAATACCCTGTTGAGGCATTCCGACAAAAGTGCAATCATCAAAAAGAATATTCGCTCGCCAATCCGTAACGCCTACCAGGGCAGTACCATCTTCATTTAGAAAACTGCAACCAACAAAGGCGCAAACGCTGGTATTTTCGTCTCCGAAAGTAAATGAACCGCCCGGATTGAGATTTACCTGGTCGTCCGGATAGAATTCACCGCTTCTTTTATTGTTTCTGAAAATAGAACCCTCTCCGTAAACGACCCCATTCCAACCTTGCGTGAGTTCAGCCCAAGGCAAATGAGCAGGGTTAGTAGAGATTGCATTGTTCGCATTTTCTATCTCTGCACCATTTTTGATGAGAACAATGCCTGGATTGGAAGTCGAAACAGGCGTGTTTTCTGAAATCATAGCTGGCGTATGTGAAACTTCGTCGTCTCCGACAACGATAATACCGCCCCATTTTTCTCCCCGACATAAGTTGGTCATCATACCTCCGTCCACGAAAAGGCGAGATCCTCGGTTGACAAAAATTTTTCTGTCTGGGCTAGTCCTGACTTCGCAGCGGACAATTAGCTCCGCGCCTGTTTCGATTATCACGTCTCGGTTCAAAATTTTCAATTTATCCCAGACCACTGGTGGTCCAGCAGGTATGGTCAGGGGTGCAATATCATCGTCACAAAAATGGATGTAGTCAGGTGTATTGGTATAAATGCTCCTTAGCATAGTTCTCAACTGGCATGGAGTTATAGTGTTCTGGTCATAACCGTTACCCATCATGTTCGTAGTTGCATTTAAGGTACAGCCAGGACCAGATCCGCAATCTGGATTACATCCACCGCCATTGTCGCATTCTATTACTGGGTCTAGATCGTTGCAAGGATTATTACAAAAGTGAGAGTGGCACAGGCCTGACATATGTCCAAATTCATGAAGTAGCACTCCTGCAGCACTGAACCAAAAAGAACCACCCTGCACTTGCTGGAATAGATCATGCATATGAAGGTCGCAATTGAAATCAAAACAAGAATGTCCGCTGGAAGAGTTATCATTATGCACTATGATGTCCAATACCTGATTTCCATAGGGATGCTGAACTTGGTTCAAGGACTGCCAGTACCAAATCCCGCCATACTGATCGTTAGCGTTGTTGGGGTCTGAATAGAGTTCAAGACGTATTCTAGAGTCTCCAAGGAAATCAACAAGAGCAGTTGTGGTAGGGTTAAAGGTTGAAAGTATATCGTTTGCATGGCTTATCAGCCCAGGAGCGTAATAGTTGCCATTTTCGGTGTCCTCCATAGAAGGGTCTCCCGGGTAAAAGTTATCTCCATTCGCAGCGGCAACAAAGTGGATATTTACAAAAACTGTGGCAATAGGCAAGTCCTCGATTTCTTGATCGGTAAAGTCTGTCCAAGTACAAGGTGCTAAAGAAGGAGGTGGTGGTGGTAGTGAACCTGGGGGCAAGCAATCCATATTAGACTGGCTTTGCAAACCAAGGGACGCAAATAGCATTGCGAAAGCAAGAACAAGGGAATAAATGCTTTTCATCGAAGAGATTTTTTGTCTGCGCCTACCTCCACCGAAAAATTGTATCGAACACTCGCACAACTTCCCGCTTGAAAAGTAGCCGCAGCGGTTAACAGTTGCCCGCAAACCTACCCCTCCGTCAACCCGGTGACAAAACTCTCCGTGCATAACTTATGCCTCCCGGTGCATAGCTTATACTTTTAGCGCATACTTTCACCAAACTCCGCCAACCCAATGGAAATCCTCCACAAAATCCGAGACCGCCGCCAAGCCCTCAACCTTTGCCAGAAAGGCATGGCTGACGACCTCAACATCAAGCAATCGTAGTATTGCCGCATCGAAAATGGCAAATCCAACCTGACCATTTCCCGCCTACAAGAAATTGCAAATCTTCTCAAAGCCGAGCTTCGCATCGAGCTTATCCCGAAAGAATCCTCGCTTGCCAGCAATAGCAGCTTAGGGCAAGAGGCGCTCGAAAAAGAAGTCCGGTCGCTGAAAAGGAAGTTTCAAGAACTGGAACTGAAGCTCGACATTGGGGGGGGGTAAACCTCCGCAGGCATGAAAAGAGAAAGACTGGACGCATCCTGTTCAGTCTCTTTGATTTTGCTTCTTGCCTCCGCCAGCCTTGTTTAGCTGGCTGAAAAGAGCCAGCCAAACAAGTTTGGCGGCTACAATCACACTACCCAAATTTTATCTCCATGCACGGCAACCTGCCCATCACCATCCACCAATCCTGCCAGCAATTTTTAGATGCTGAAATCCGCTCCGTCAAAATCGTCGGCGGCGGCGACATCAACCAAGCTCGCCTGCTGGAAACTTCCAAAGGCAATTTTTTCCTAAAAATGAACACCAGCGCCGCTGCCGCCCATATTTTCGAGGTGGAAGCGAAAGGTTTGGAGTTGCTGGCGAGCGCCGAGGTGATTCGGACGCCCATCGTGATTACTTTCGGAAACACCGCCGAGGGCGCTTTTTTGCTGCTGGAAAACATTTCCACCGGCTACCGTGCGCCAGGTTTTTGGGAAAATTTTGGCGAGTCGCTCGCTGCCCTGCACCGGAAAACGGCAACCCAATTTGGCTTAGACCACGACAATTTCATCGGCTCGCTGCCGCAATCGAACAAGCGCCACGACACCTGGGCGGAGTTTTACATCCACGAGCGCCTGCAACTGCAACTCGACCTCGCCGCCCAATCCAACTGCTTGGAAAGCAGCGACTTGCGACAATTCGAGCGCCTGTTCAAAAAGCTCCCCGACCTCTGCCCTGCCGAGCCGCCCGCCCTGGTGCATGGCGATTTGTGGAGTGGAAATTTTTTGGTCAGCGCCAACAGTCAGCCGGTTGTGTTCGACCCTGCGGTTAGCTATTCCCACCGGGAAATGGACTTGGCGATGAGCCGCTTGTTCGGAGGGTTCGACCGCCCGTTTTACCGGAGCTACGAAGAAACTTTTCCGCTTGCGCCTGGTTTTGAGCAGCGGCTGCCGGTTTACCAGTTGTACTATTTAATGGTACACGTGAATTTGTTCGGAGGTGGGTACGTGGATTCGGTTCGGTCGGTTTTGCGGCAATT
>CAZHLB010000196.1:2940-9814 GCA_964533005.1 uncultured Saprospiraceae bacterium | reverse complement strand
CACGAGTTGATCAAGATACGCGTATACGGCGACAGCCGTGAAAATCGTGAAGCCCGCCTTGGTTTTTGGCGTCAGCCAGGCGTCAGTTTTGGCGGTCAAATCGTAAAATGAGGCTTTGCTTTTTTGCAGGTCGAGGTCTTTGGCGAGGTTCAAAATCCAGTCGAGGTAACCTGCCCGTGCGCCCACGAGGAAGGATGCTTTTCCCTTGCGAATGGGTGCTTCGATTGCCAGCCGGGAGGTTGCGGGACCCAAACCGCCCTTCATCGCCAGCCGTTGGTCGTTGCCTTCCCGCAACCGCACGTCCAGCACGGACGACAAGCGACCGCCGTACCGGGCAGGCGCACCGCCCTTGAAAAGCGTGACGTCATTGACCAAATCGGGATGAAAAAGCGAGAAAAAACCAAGCGCATGAACCGGGTTGAAAATCAGGTTGCCGTCTTGCAGGATGAGGTTTTCGTCAGTATTTCCGCCCCGTACATTAAAGCCCGAAGCGCCTTCACCCACACTTGTCACCCCTGCCACCGCCTGCAAACTTCGCAGCACATCCGCCTCGCCGAGCAGCTTCGATTGCCGGGAAATTTTGTCCATGTTCAAATGCTCCACGCCAGACAAAACGGCATTCGCCTCCGCCCCGGAACGGCTGCCGCTGACAGTCACCTGGCTCAGTTCGAGCGCCGTCGGCTGAAGCTTGAAATTGAGTTTGCCGTCGGCAAAAACGACGAGCCGGACGGTGCGCTTTTCGTAGCCGAGGAAGGAAATTTCGAGCACGTGATTGCCCGGTTGGAGGTTCAGCAGGTAGTTGCCTGCGGCAATAGTCACGTCATTTTCGCCGCCGGGTTGCACCGACAGCAGCGCCCCGGCTACGGGTTCGCCGGAGACGGCGTCAGTGATGAGACCTGTCAGCGCCGCCTTGCCTCTCGACGAGGAGCGAGGGCTGCCGACGGTGAAGGTTTCCAGGCTATCGGTGGACTGGCTGAAGGATTGGAAGGCAATCAGAGAGAGGAAAAAAAGGAGTCGGTTTCGCACGTCGTTGCTACATTTTTCGTGGGCAAACCTTTCCGAAAGTTTCAAACTTTCGGAAAGGTCGGCTCCAAACTTTCGGAAAGGTCGGGTCAATTACAACTCGACCATTTTCCCATAAGCTTCCGGTCGCCGGTCTCGATAAAACTGCCAGACGCTGCGCACCTGGTCAATCATATCTAAATCAAATTCGGCGACCAGCAATTCATCCCGGTCTTCGCTGGCTTGCGCAAAAATCTGCCCCCTGGGGTCAACGAAATAGGACGAGCCGTAAAACTTGCCCAGATTCCAGGGCGCTTCCGTGCCCACCCGGTTGATGCAGCCCATGAAATAACCGTTGGCGGCGGCGTGTGCAGGCTGCTCCAATTTCCAGAGATATTGCGACAACCCGGCGACAGTGGCGCTTGGATTGTACACGATTTCAGCGCCGTTCAAGCCGAGGATTCTTGCCCCTTCGGGAAAGTGGCGGTCGTAGCAAATGTACACGCCGATTTTTGCGTAGCGAGTTTCAAACACCGGGTAGCCGAGGTTGCCGGGCTTGAAAAAGAATTTTTCCCAGAAGCCGGAGGTGTGCGGGATATGCGTTTTGCGGTACTTGCCCAGGTACGTTCCGTCGGCGTCAATCACGGCGGCGGTGTTGTACAAAATGCCCGCTTGCTCTTTTTCAAATATCGGCACGATGATGACCATGCCGTATTTTTTGGCGTATTCCGCCATGCGCCCGGTCGTGTCGCCGGGGATGGATTCTGCCGAGGCGTACCACTTGGCGTCCTGGCTGGGGCAGAAATAAGGCGTGTTGAAAATCTCTTGCAGGCAAAGGATTTGCACGCCCTGCCTGCCTGCGTCTTCGATGAAGGGGAGGTGTTTTTGCAGCATGGCTTCTTTGATTTCGGCGATGCTGCCTTGCCCCTCGGTGAGGGGGAGGGACATTTGGATTAAGCCGGATTTGATGATGCGTGGCATAAGTTGTTGATTTTTTTCCACCAAGAATTTCATGTGCTAAAGCAAAAAACCTTTTTTAAGTCCATAATTAATTCCTCCTTCCCAATCCATAGTCAGATGCTGCCGCACTGTCTCGAACAGATGTTGGACAACATCGAGGAAAATGGGATTTTTTTGATAAGAAGGCATAAATCGAAATTCCCGGTCGGTGTTTTTTGCTTTCTGAGAATGTAAATCTGGTCAACTTTATATTTTCTAAGGTTTACTTGCTCGGTCAGTTTCAACCATTCAGCCACCACGAAATAAAGCGCATTCGGATTTCTATGTTTTAATTGTTCGGCGGCTGTGGAAGAACCTTCCAGCATAGACTTATCAAGATAGGTTTTGCACTCGATGGCAATTGCAGGAACTTGAAAATGATGTTGTTCTTCCGACGGGTTTCCGGCGCAACTAAATTTTGCATTGATATTTACGCCGATGGCAAAATCATGGTCTTTCTTTTCCATTTTCAAATAAGGCTTGGCGACCATTTCCTTAAAATTTGGAGCATTAAAAAACAGGTCTTTAAAAGTATGCGATTTGCCGAGGAGCGCTAATTCTGAAAATCCGAAGACCATGTCTTTGAAAAGATAATACATGAATTCTTCCAGCACCGAAGAATGAAGATTGCCTCTCGAGTCGAATTTTTCAGCATACTTCTGCTGGTCAATAAAATCTTTATAGCCTGAAAACAATTGAACTCTTTGCCGAAGCAATTCCAAATCATTTGTGCCGGGAGTTGCAAAGGGGCCCTTCAATTGCTGATTTGCCACTTTCCATATTTCATATTCGACACGAATTTCCTGAAGAAATTGCTTTGCCTCATGGTCTGTATATTTTGTCTTGAGGTTCTCTTTTTGTGTCAAATTGTTTCCGTGAACAAACATGATTTTTCTGTTTTGGCTGAGGATTGCATGAGTAGATTTTCAGCAATGGCTTTTGCCATCAAAGGAGGTACTGCATTACCAATTTGATTGTATTGACAAAGATGCTTTTCCTCATGTCTGCCTTCCCGTTGCAGCAATTTATGGCTGACTACGGTGGGCTTTCCTTTGAATACAAACCAATCAGGAAAAGATTGAATTCTTGCCCCTTCCCTGGGCGTGAAATTTCGATTTTTAAACGGGTGAACGAAGTTTGCATAAAATGAGGCTGCAATAGTATGGCAAGATTTATCGGGGTGCATTCGCCGGTTATTTTGGTCATATAGTTTTTCAGAAAAAGCGCCATTCCCGTTTCGTTTCATGGGCTTTAAATTATCAGGCACGTCCGAGATGGAATCGCCCCAAGACATGGAGGCAAAACGGCTCACCATTCTTTTTGAATGCCGCATGGCGACGTGATTAAACACTTTGTTGCACCCGTCTCTCAACATTGTTTGATAAGCAGTTTTTGCCGGTGATTGGTGTTGCATTTCTTCAAATCCTTGACCGGCTTCAATTTCTGGCAAGTCGGAAATAGCCTCCCAAAGCGTTGGGGTCATGCTCAAAACTGCATCATTAAATAAAGAATAGTTATTGGAATGAATGGAATGGGAAGGTTCGGGAAATGGGTTGTCCAACGGCTTTTCAGATGCAATTACAATCCATCTTTTCCTGATTTGCGGTACGCCATAATCCGTTGCGCTTAAAATTGCATGATAAACGTAATAGCCTAAATTTTCCAGTTCGTCAATTATGATTTGGCTAACCAACGCTTTGTCATGTGTGCGTGCTTTGACAAGATTCGGCACGTTTTCCATTATCATAAGTTTGGGTTCAAAAATGCGCCCCAGGCGGATGAACTCTCGAAAAAGAGAATTTCTGGGGTCTGCCGGGTCGCCTGCCCGCCTGTTTGCAATGGAAAAACCCTGGCATGGCGGTCCTCCCAAAATAATGTCGGGGTGTGTTTCAAAAATATCCAATAAAAAATCTTCGTCGAATCGCTGAATGTCGCCAACCAGTACCCTTGCCTCCGGATGATTGAATTGGAAAGTGTCAGCAGCCCATTGGTCTTGCTCGATGGCTCCTACGACCTGGTATTGTCCAGCCATTTGAAAGCCCAAGCTAAAACCTCCCGCACCGGCAAACGTGTCTAAAATTTTCATAGCCCAAAGATAGAAACGGCTGCAAGGCAATCAAGCAAGGCTTTCAAATCACCCGCTCATTCCCCCCATCCACCGCCACCTGCGCCCCCGTCACCTTCGCAAAAGCGCTCTCTAACATCCGTACCGCCAACTCCGCTGTAGTCTTCAAACTCAAGCACGTCCAAGCTTCCTCGAAAAGACGGACGACCTTTTTCCAGCGCATGAATTTCCCCACCGCCTTGCTGCCCGGCTAAAAAGCAGCGCTTGCCTTCTCTTTCCTACTGCTGCTTTTTCCTCCCCCGCTTGATGGGCGGCAGCTTCAGGAAGCTCGTAAATGCAGGCATGTCGTCGCCCAGCAAAAAACCCCAGGCTTTGAGCGAATCAACGCGGTCGAAAATTACCTTGATGATGGCGGTGAGCGGGATGGAAAGAAACATGCCCGGCACCCCCCAAAGCGCCCCGCCAATCAGGACGACAATGATGGAGACCAGCGCATTTATTTTTACGCGGGAAGCGACGATTTTCGGAACGATGAAATTGTTGTCTATCAATTGCACCAGCACGTAAACCACCAGCACCCACAAGGCATCCGCCGTCGTTCCCGTTGCCAGCGCCACCAGGATGGACAAGGCGATTGCCACCACCCCTCCGATATAAGGAATGGTGTTGAGCACCGCCCCGATGATGCCCAGCACGATGGCGTACCGAATGCCGATGATGAGCAGCCCGATGGAATTTAAAGTGGCAACGATAGCCACTTCCAGCATCAAGCCTACCAGGTAGCTTTGAATCAGCACTTTGGTTTGCGCAAGCACATCCGCCACCACGACGTGCCTTTCCTGGTGAAACAATTGGGATATGAAGTTGAGCAGCAACGGCTTGTAAAACAGTATCATGAAAACGTACACGGGCAGCAGGAAAAAAAGCACCAGCACGTCGCCCAGGGTGAGCAGGGTCTGCCCGACGATGGCGGTGCCGCTGTTCATGCCCTCTCCCTGTGTCTTGGAAATCCACTCGTCAATTTTTGCTTTGTCCACGTTGAAAGTCTGCGACACCCAGCCGATGGCGTCGTTAGCTAAAGCAAAAAACTTGTCCCTGAACACCGGAAATGACTCGCTGAAACCCGCCACTTTGGAACCAATAAAATAGGCAAGCGCAGCAGTAATCACGAAGGCAGCCAGCAGCACCAGGGTAATCGCCAGCGCCCGGTTGAGCTTTTTACCGCTCAGCCAGTTCACGACGGGATTCAGCAGGATAGCCATGAGCATGGCAAAAACCAAAGGCACGATAATGCTCTGCCCGATGAACAGGATGTAGAAAAAGGCGACAAGCCCAATCAGGATTTGAGCAAGCTTTGAATAGATGGGCAGGTTGACGTAAATTTTGTCCATTTCAAAAACGGTGGATGGTAGAAGGTGGACGGTGGAAGATGAATGCCATCCATTTTCCTCAGCCCGCCTTCTATCGTTTTTTTCAAATAATGCGCTCATTCCCCCCATCCACCGCCAACTGCGCCCCCGTCACCTTTGCAAATGCGCTCCCCAGCATCAGCACCGCCAGCTCCGCCACGTCCTTCGAGGTGACTTCCACTTTTAGCACATTGCTCGTTTTGTACTGCTCTACTGTCTGGCCGTAGTGGCTGGCACGGGCTTGCAAAACCTCGTCCGTCCAGATGCCCGTATCGTACACGGCGTTGGGGTGGAGGACATTGACCCGGATGCCTTTTTTGCCCAATTCGAGGGCGGCGATTCGGGCGAGTTGCGTCAAACCTGCCTTCGCTACCGAGTAGGCGGCAGCGCCCATGCCCGGCGCAGGCACGTTTTTCGAGCCGATGAAAACGACTGCCGGGTCAATGCCAAGCGACAAAAACGGCAAGCAAAAACGTAGCAGTTGCTGGTGGCTGGTGAGGTTTACCGCTAAACTTTGCTGCCAGAGTGCCTCGTCCATGTCCTTGATTTCCATGCTTTTGGTGAAAATACCGGCATTGCTGACGAGCAAATCCAAGCCGCCAAAATGGGCGACTGTTTGCTCGACGGCGCTTTTCAAAGCCGCTGCATCGGTCACGTCGCAGGGGATGGCGAGGACTTCTTTTTTGTTGAAAATAGTCGCCACACCTGGGTTGATGTCGAGCGCAGCGACGACCGCTCCCACTGCCAGCAACCGCTCCACGCAAGCCTTTCCGATTCCGCTCGCTGCGCCGGTGACGAGGGCGATTTTGCCTTGCAAGGGTGGGGGAGTGCCCCCTTTTTTCAGCTTGGCTTGTTCGAGTTCCCAGTATTCGATTTCAAATAAATCCCGCAGCGACAGGGGCTGCCAGCCGCCGAGTTTTTCCGCCTGTTGAATGGCTTTCATCGTGTGCTGGCTGATGTCTTGGACGATTTGCGCAGCCTTCAAAGTCGTGCCGAAGGACAGCGTTCCGTGCCCTGGCACGACTGCCCAGCGAGGAGCGGGGTCGAGCATGGTCAGCTTGACGTTGGTGTTTGCCTGGAAATAGGCGGTGTAGTCTTGGCGGAATTTTTCGATGTCCGCTGCCGGGTCGCCGGAGAGGATGGCAGGGGTTGGTTTTGTGGAAATGCTATGGTCGGGCGTCAGGCAGCCTCGAGTGGCGATTTCGGCAACATTGGGCAGCTTGCTGAAAGCGATGCTGGCTTCGGAATGGTCGGGACGAGCGAGCACTGGTTTGCCCCAAACTTTTGAAACTGCCTGGCGGATGGCGGCAACTGCGAGCGACCAAAATTACCAAAGTTTAAAAAATTAGGAAAATTGGGAGCTCGCAGTTTCCGCGGCGGCGCCATATTTAACAAAAAA
>CAZHLB010000196.1:0-2930 GCA_964533005.1 uncultured Saprospiraceae bacterium | reverse complement strand
TAATTGGCCGGGGGTTGGGGGGAAATTGCTCGCAACAAATTTCCCTAACTTTTAAAATTTTGTTAATGTTGGTCGCTCGCAGTTGCGGCGGCGGCTCCATTTTTCACTAAATACGCCTCCGCCTTCGTCACGATATCAATCATCTTTTCATAGCTCGCCCGTGCATCATTGTCAAAAGTGAACACGCCATGATTCATCAAAATCATCCCCTCCACCTGCGACCAATCCACCCCTTTTGTCTGCTCAAAAATGGCTTTCGCCAAAATGAAACCCGGCATCACGTAAGGCACGATGAGCATCCGCTCGCCATAAATTTCACGGATGCGCTGCTCGCCGCCGGGTGAGTTGGTAATGGTCACGACGGCATCGGCGTGCGTGTGGTCAACAAAAGTGAACGGGATGATGGCGTGCAAAACCGCCTCGACGGAAGGCGTCGGGGCATTCGGGTTGGTCATGGCGGAGCGTTGCAGCCTGACCATTTCAGAGTCGGTGAGGCTGGGCAGGGTCGCCATTTTTTTCAAAACGTCGAGGCGCACCGGGGCGAAACCTTCGGCTTCGATGGTCGCCAAATCCCAGCCGCTGCCTTTGACGTAGAGCAGTTCTTCCGGCTCGCCAAAGAGGTTGGTTTCGGTGATTTTGACGGAGGTGTTGCCGCCGCCGTGCAGGACGAGGTCGCCTTCTGCGCCGAGGAGGCGGGAGGTGTAAACACGGAGTTGGAGGAGGTTGGAGTTGAGTTGAGTGGCTTCGGCGACGTTCCAGCGATTGAGCATTTTGATATGATTTTGAGCGGGCGAAGATTGAAAAAATGGGGTAGTTGGTGATGAATGACTGGGGCGTATTGGGAAATAAAGCTTGACTGCGCTCCTTTTTTTGCCGCCAGGTCTTAGTTTTGTCTTGCTCAAAAATAGCATCATGCAAACTGTCACGATAGAATTATTAAACGACCAGGCGATGGGTGAACTGCGCCAATTGGAGCGGCAAAACCTGCTGCGATTTGTCTTGCCAAAAGGCAAAAAGCAAAACCTCGCCGCCCGCTTCGAGGCACTTTTTCAGCGTTGGAAAAAGGAAACGGCGTTGTTTTCCAGTGGCTCCGCAATCACCCAGCATCCAGCCTATCAAGACATCATCGAAATGGGAGAGGCTGCCGTGCCTTTTATTTTGATAAAACTTCAGGAAGACCCGCAGCACTTGTTTTATGCGCTTTACAAAATCACCGGCGAGAACCCCGTGCCGAAAGCGCACGCCGGTTACCTCGACCACATGGCGGCAGATTGGACGGAGTGGGGCAGGCAAAAAGGCTATATCAATTGATGACTGACCCATATTTTTCTCTCCAGGATTTTCCCAATTCTTCGCTGGAACTTTTCGAGACGACCAGCCCGGCTACCGGCAGGTACAACTGCATTGCCTGGGCGCTGGAAGAAACTTATGGTTCTATTGGCTCAGTCTCGAAGAATATTTCAATTGGCCCAACCATCTTCCCCGGACGGAGACTTTGGATGGAATTGCCGGGCTGTTTCAAGACAAGGGCTATGAAGTTTGCGAAAATGCGCTCCTGGAAACGGGCTTTCAAAAAGTAGCCCTGTTTGCCAAAGATGGCTTGCCCACTCACGCCACCCGCCAGCTTTCCGACGGTTTCTGGACAAGCAAATTGGGCGCTTTGGAGGATGTGCGGCATGCGCTTTTTGCTATTTCGGGTGGGATGTATGGGTAGGTGGGTTTGGTTTTGAAAAGGGAAATTCAGGGGGCACTGCCGCTGTTTTCCAACACCTCCGCCTCCTCCCACCGCTGGCGGTTTCGTTTCCTTATCAGCTTTCAGGTGGCGGCTCGCCGAACAAATCCCACCATTGCAGCCTCTTCAAAACTGCCGCTTTTTCCGGTGGTAGGGCTTCGAGGCAAAAGTCGCTTTGCAGCAAGGGCCGCAGTTCCTTGCCTCTTGGCGTCTAAAATTTATCTTTGCCAAAAATCAAACGACATGGCTGCCATTATTCATCCTTTCACTTTTCAAAAATATCCCCGCATCGCCGTTGACCCTCGTGTTTGCACGGGTCAGCCACACGTGAAAGGCACTCGCATTACCGTCGCTGCCATCCTTGCTCACCTGGCAGGTGGCATGAACATTCCCACCATGCTGGAAGAGTTTCCACGCCTGAGCGAAGAAGACATTTATCAAGTCTTGGCATTTGCTTCCAGTCAGCTGCAAGACCAATATTTTCCACTTGAAATGGCTGCGTGATGAGATTTCTGATTGACGAAAACCTGGCTTTGAGCTTCGCTGCCATCCTGCAATCGCTTGGCTACGATGCCGCTCACGTTTCGCAACTTGGGTTGAATGCAACGGACGATGCCATCATTTTGGACTATGCCGGAAAACAGGGCTACATCGTCATCACTTTCGACCTCGACTTTTCACGGCTTATCGCAATTGGCAACCTGCAACTTCCTTCGCTCATCACTTTCCGAATGGACAAAATGTCGCCGTTGCTTTTTCGCCAAATCATGGAGCAACATCTTGGAAATTTGCAGTCGGCATTGATGGCCGGCGCAATGGTGACCATCACAAAAAGTGGTATCCGGGTGAAGCAGTTGCCGGTGCGGTGATTGAATTTGACCATTTTCCGGGTGTCAGCTTTCAGGCGGCAGTTCGCCGAACAAATCCCACCATTGAAGTCCCTTCAAAACTGCCGCTTTTTCCGGCGGCAGGGCTTCGGGGCAAAAGTCGCTTTGCAGGAAGGGCAGAAGCTCTTTTTTACGGTGGAAAATCAGGCTTGACCCATGTTGGATTTGACTTTTGGGCGCACTTCAAAAATCAACTGCGTCCGAAAAAAGCACACGTCGAATTCCATGAAAAAATTGGTCATGCCCAGCAGCATGGGGATGTCCTCTGCTCTAGTCCAGGCGAAGGCAAGCTGGACGGGTGGAAACGTGCC
>CAZHLB010000195.1:0-9817 GCA_964533005.1 uncultured Saprospiraceae bacterium | reverse complement strand
GGCGGGCTTTCGAGTTGGGTCAAATTACGGCGATGGAGTTACGGAAGGTGCGCTTTGAAAAATTTCTGAACGCCATCGGCGAGTATCGAGACCCGCTGGAAATGAATGCTTTTTACCTGCAACTGCTTTCCAAAACCAAGTTTTTGATGGAAGGAGCAGTACAATTGGTCGAGGCGCTTTTGGCTAAAAATTACCATTTGGGATTGATAACCAACGGATTGAAAGAGGTGCAGCGCCCCCGAATCTCGAACGCTGGCATGGCGCATTACTTCGAGGTTATCGTCGTTTCCGACGAAATCGGCGTTTCGAAACCACATGCCGGGTTCTTCGAGCATGCCTTTTCGATGATGAAATCGCCTGCCAAAGACCAGGTGCTTGTGGTTGGCGACAGTTTGCATTCGGACATTCAAGGCGGCAATCAATTTGGCTTGGATACCTGTTGGCTTAATTCCAACGCTGCTGCCAATCTCACGGAAATTCAACCTATCTGGCAAATCCGGCGGCTGGAAGAATTGCATGATATTTTGGCTTAAAGCTGACAGGTGGAAAAGGGGTTTTTGAGAGAAAAAAATTTGGGATGCTTCACCAACACACATTTTTTGAAAACACATAGTCACATAAGAAAACATAGTTTGCTGATACTCAAAAAACTATGTGAACTCATGTGACTATGTGTTGAAGAAAAAAGTCGTGTTGATGAAGCATCCCAAAAATTTTCAATTTTTTTCTCTCAAAAACCCCTTTTCCACCTGTCAGCTTTTGGCAAAACTCCTTTCCAAAATGTCCATCGCATCGTTGCCGGTGCAAAAAAGCAAATCAAGGATGGATAAATTAGGCAGGAACCCAAGCCTGTCTTCAAACACCTGGGAATATTTCACCGGGAAAAAATGCTCGTCTTCCATCGGGTGCTTTGGGAGAATTTTTCCACGAAAATCCAAAGCCTCCGGCGGCAATTCATGCAGGTAAGTCTCTGTTAGGCGCAATTCTGATTTAAGTCTGAGAAACCTGCCCACCAAATGCAGCAATTCCCAATTCAACTCAAACAGGAACTGGTGTTTTTTGCGAAAAAACGGCTCCAGTTCATCGGCAAAAAAGTCGAAAAACGGGGAGTTGCCGTAGGCGGATTGGAGGGCAGTCCAATGTTGCGATTGCCAGGGTTCGTCGTAAGCGATTTCAACTTCCCGAATGGGCAGGCGCTGATTTTTGCCTTTGCGAAGCGGAATACTCAGCCGTTGAACGCCTTGCACCGAAGCAATGTGGCAACGGTTTCGAAAGGAACCTTTGACGTAATGCTCATGCTGCTCGATGAGAACGGAAGGGTAGGAGAGGAGCTTTGAAAAGTATTGGACAGGCGGGAAATATTGAAGTTCCAGGAGGATGGAACGAGGCTGGTTCATTTTTTTTTGGCGCTAAAAATAGGGTCAAAAACTGAAAGCGATAGGATTGCCGGAGCAATCCTATCGCTTGGAGGAAAGAGTTACAGTTTGAATTTGTAAGACAATCCTGCCTCGACCGTTGTCGGAAGCGTGTTCGCCAATTTGCCAACATGGAAAGGATTTCTCACCCCAGCGGAAACTTCCCACTGCTGGTTCTTGCCAAATTTTTGCTTCACTTTCCCATGTGGTTGGAAAAATGCGCCGCAGGCAATGCCCATTCCATTGGGCTGTAGGATGTTGTTGAGGTCGAAACCTGTTTCGATGGTAAAACCTTCGAAAGGCGACAACTTGCCGCCGGTCACCAGGTGATACTCCTTCATCTCGCCTTGAACGTTAATCAAGAAGTTCAGGTCGCCGTTGAAGGACAAAAGCCCATCCACAACCACGATGTCGAGCGAGCCGCCGAAAGTCAGGTTCGGGTTTTTCGGGTCATCACCCGGAAAACCTTCCACGATGGGCGGGTTTTCAAACTGAAGGCTGGCAAAAGACACCCCGCCGCCAAAAGTCCCGCTGACGTTGCTAATCAGGTTCGTCCCGATGTCCCAGGTATTACCAGCCTTGATGTCGAGGAAAATGTCATTCACCAAGGTCGAGACGAAGGTCGGGTCGTTGTAGTAGGCAGAAAGAATCCAGTCCATCCCGTTGGAGTTGGGAAACTCCATGTTGAATCCGAAAATGGAAAAGTAGTCGTTTCCTGCCTGCCCATTCTCAAGAATGACGAAGGGACCAAAGCCTGCGAACAATTCGGTGGTAACGTTGATGCCCAGAAGACCGGTTGGCCCATTGCCCGGGTCAATGGGTTGGGCGAAAACGGAGGAGGGTGTCTTCAAAAGCAAGAAGACCAGTGCAATTGAAAAGAGTGCGACTTTTTTCATAGAGCGAAAATTGAAGGTGTTGTTTTGACAAGTAGCCTTATCAGCGCAACACGAGCTTATAGGTAAAAAATGAAGGTTGCGAATTACCGACTTGGAAAAAGTGCGCTCAATGAGCCTGAGCAGAATCGATTGATGGGTAGCGCCGCAGCGCAAAAAAGTCTCCTCGAATTAGCAGGAACGAAACGAGGTGCAGTTTACGGCTCACTTCATAGAAGGTTCCAAAGGTAGGCAGATATTGTCAAGTGATAATTTTCTTCATAAAAAAATTTTTATCCATTGACGAGGACTACTGACAAGGTTGGAAAGCTGTCCGTTTTTTGTTGGCAATGGTGAAAATCGGCATCCGGATTCCCGCTATAAAATTTTCCTAATTTCACCGCCGTTAGCTTTTAGTCATGCAAGTTTGCCGCCGATGTTCGTTTTTTGCCGGTCGGTTTTTACCACCAATTGTATAGTTCAACCTATTGAGAATGAAAGGAATCCAGCATTCGCCTTCCATATTTTCGGAACAATCTGCCGAACCGTCGGCAAAAGCCATTCAACCATCTAACCATCCAACCATCCTTCCATTTAAAAATCAATCCACGATGAATAAGCTAAGAGTCCTTTTTGCTGCTGCGATTTGCTGCGTTTCGATGCAGCTTTTGGCGCAGAAAACCACTGTTTTTACTGAGGCAAACCTTGCCTTCAAGCGAGGCGAGGAGTTTTTTGACAAAGGCGTTTATGGCTATGCCATGACCGAATACAAGAATGCAATTGACCTGCTCATGCCTGCCAATGCGCCGGAGTGGGAGTTGTTGCGGATGCGTTCTGAACTGGGATATGCCAAGTCCGCCGTGCGTATGGACTTGCCGGATGGCGAGAAACTTATCCTCGATTTCATCCGCAAATACGAGCCTGACCCGCTCGCCAGCCAAGCACTTCTCGAAGTGGCGAACTACTTTTTCAACGCCGGGAAATACGACAAGGCGATTGAGTTTTTCAAGCAAATCAATCCTCGTGAAATGCCTGCCGGGCAGCGGGCGGAGGTTTATTTCAAGACGGGATACAGCTATTTCGTGCAGAAAAAATTCAAGGAAGCGGAGGCGAACTTCAAGGAAATCAAGGACTTGCAAACTGAATTTTTTTACCCGGCAAACTACTACTATGGCTTGACTAAGTTCTTTGCATCGCAATACGAAGAAGCCATCAAATCCTTCCGCTTAGTCGAGCGCTCGCAGGAATACAAGCCGCACGTGCCGTACTATATTACGCAGATTTACTTCGCCCAGCGTGATTTTGACAACGTGATAAAATACGCCGAGCCGAAGCTGTCGGACAAATCCTTGCAGAAAACAAAGGAGATGAATCAACTCGTCGGGCAGGCATATTTTGAAAAAGGCGACTACAAAAAAGCCTTGCCTTTCCTGGAAAAATACGCCGAAAGTTCAGGCACGATGCGGGAGGAGGAGTTTTACCAACTCGCCTACGTGCAGTATCAAAACGGCAAGTACAAAGAGGCGGCGAAGAATTTTGCCGAGCTCAACCAAGCCAATTCAGCCCTTGGTCAGCTTGCACTTTATTACCTCGGCGACACCAAATTGAAACTGAAAGACAAGGCTGGCGCACGAAATGCCTTCGCTGGCGCCAGTAAAATGAGCTTCGACAACGACATTCGGGAAACGGCGCTCATCAGCTACGCCAAACTGAGCTATGAGATGAAATTTGACCGGGATGCTTTGACCGCTTTGCAGGAAGTCAGACCCGGCTCGAAATATTACAGCGAAGCACAGGCTTTGCTCGGCGATATTTTCATCAATACCCGTGATTATGAAAGGGCAATCACGACCCTCGAAGGCATCAATCCGAAGACGCCGCAATTGAAGGAAGCCTATCAAAAAGTGCTGTATTTGCGGGGCGTTCAACTCCACAAGGACGGCAAAGTGGCGGAGGCAAAGCAGCGGTTTCAAAAATCGGTGGACAACTCCGTGAACTCCGAATTCAAAGCCCTGGCGCTGTACTGGCTCGGCGACATCGCCCACCAGGAAAGTGCTTTTGACCGCAGCATTGACTACGTCAATCAATTTCTCGCCGTCGCCAAAGGCATGAAAACCCTGCCCGATGAAGCCAGCCTTCACACCGCCAACTACCTGCAAGGCTACAACTACCTGAAAAAGAAGAACTTCAACTCGGCGCAAGGCTATTTCCAGGACGCCGTTGCAGGCATCGAACGCAACCGCACTTACATCAAAAACCGCCAGGTGAAGGAGTCCATGTACGGCGACGCTTTGCTGCGGGCGGGCGATACTTATTTCAAGAAGAACCAGTACGGCGAGGCTATCAAGTTTTATGACAAAGCAGTGAAGGCAGCCTATCCAGGATTCGAGTATGCCTTGTTCCAAAAAGCAACCATCGAAGGCTTGCGGGGCAATTCGACCGATAAAATCATCGCTCTCGAAGAGCTTATCCAGCGCCACTCCAAGTCTGAATTTGCCGACGACGCCTTGTTCCAGTTGGGCATCACCTACCAGGAAATCAAGCAGTCGAGCAAGGCAAATGATGCTTTCAAAAAGCTGGTCGCAAATTATCCGAACTCGGAATTGGTCAACGACGCCCTGCTTCGCCTGGGTTTGGTAGCATACAATCAAGGCAACCGGCAAGGCGCCATCGAATATTACAAACAAGTCTTCGCCCACAACCCCGACAAAGAAGAATCCGACGCTGCCCTCGCTGCTCTGCGGGAGATTTACATCAAAGACATGGGCGACCCGGAAGGCTTTGCCGCCTTCCTCGAAACCATTCCCGGCTACAAATTGGAAGCCGGTGAAAAAGACAACCTTTCCTTCGACGCCGCCGAAACTGCCTACGAAGGCGGTAACTACGAGCGAGCCATTACTGGTTACACGGACTACATTCGGAAGTACCCTAACGGTGCTAACGTCTTGACAGCTTACTACCACCGGGGTGAGAGTTACGCAGTTCTTAAGCAATACGCCAATGCACTGAAAGATTATGAATGGGTGATTGGAAAAGGGCAGGGTCGCTACTACGTGAACGCACTCGGCAAGGCGGCTTTGATTACTTACAACGACCGGCAGGATTTCAAAAAAGCCTACGATTACTACACCAAATGGGAAGGTGTGGCAGCCTCTGCCGAAGACCGTTTCGAAGCGCAACTCGGCGCTATGCGAGCCGCCTACCGACTCGGCGACGTAGCAGCGGTGCAAGCATCCGCTCGAAAAGTTGCCAATAACCCCGCCGCCACCGACGAGCAGGTTTCGACTGCCCAGTTTTATTTAGGCAAAATCGCCTACGACAAAAAGGACTACGCCGCCGCCATGCAGTCTTTCAACGACGTGGTCAAAATGAGCGACAACGAGCAAACCGCAGAAGCCCGCTACCTGATTGCACACATTCACTACCTGCGCCGGGATTTGGACAAAGCCAAAAAGCAATGCCTCGACAACAACAACGAAAGCTCGAACTACCCGTACTGGGTCGGCAAGAGCCTGATTTTGCTTTCCGATGTTTTTGTGGAACAAGGCGACGCTTTCAGCGCACGGACGGTGCTGGAGGCATTGATTGAAAACTATGAAGACAAGACGGACGACATCATCCCCACTGCCCGCAAAAAGCTGGACGACCTGAACAAACAGACGCAAGGCTCGAACCGGTTGAGCAAGGATTTGGACAATAAATTCATGGATGATGGGAATTGATTGAAATTTCGAGCCTAAAGCTGACAGGTGGAAAACGCTTGATTTTGCTGGGAAAAATTTCTTTCAGAAATTTTTCCCGGCAAAATCAAGCGTTTTCCACCTGTCAGCTTTTCGCCGATTTCGAAACGAACACCATTTTCAAAATCAAAATCAGAATGAGAATTCAGAATTTCATTTCCAGCATAATCATAGCCGTTGTTGCGGCTTCATTTTTCACCCAAACCGCCCAAGCCCAACCCGGCAGCGACCTCCCCGCCGAACAAGTCGAAGTCATCAAAATCTTTGAGGCGCAGTTGGCGGAAAGCGAAAAAGTGCCCCTCAGCCCCGAACTGCCGGCGGTGGACACGACCATCAAAAAGCAGAATTACGACGTGCCCGCAAAGGCGACGGAAGTCGAGTATCCCGCTCCCCGCATCCGCCCCATCACTTACAAATCGGGCGACGAGGCAATCCCGGATGCCTACAAAGCTTACCTGAAATTGGGCGGCGGCTTGCCCGCTGCGATTTATGGCGAAGGCAGCTTCAACCACGTCGAGCGGCGGGAGGACAAAACCGCCTACGACCTCGGCTTGAACGTGCTGCACCACAGCGCCAATTTCTCCGATGAAGACATTGAAAATCAACGTTTTGGCTTGACGCAGGCGGAGGCGAAGGGCAATTATTATTTCAAGGAAGGCTACGCTGTCGGCGGCAAATTGGGCTACACTTCCGACCGGGTTTCGTACTACGGTTACAGCGCCGACCCGCTCAGCGACTTCCCCCTGCCGGGGCAAACCATCGAAAAAGAAGACGTCAAACAACTCTTCAGCACCTTCGATTTGGGGGCGAGAATTTTCAACGGCGTCCAAACCGCAGGCGACTTGAATTACACCGCCGACCTCGATTTTTACACCCACGCCGACGAGTTTGCCAGCAGCGAACTCGGGCTGAATTTGCAAGGCAAGGCAACCAAGTGGATTTCCGGCAAGCACAGTTTCGACATTGGTTTGGGCACTGATTTCACCTGGTTCAACGACACCGCCGAGGTTTCGCAAACACTGCACAATTTCAGCCTTGCGCCTGCCTTCACCTTTCACGGCAGCATTTTTCGAGTCAAAGTCGGCGGCAAGCTGATTTCCAATGACGATGAGTTTTCCATCTTCCCTGACATCGAAGCGGTGGTCAACCTGACCGGCAACGAACTTGCGCTTTTTGCAGGTGTCGAAGGCGATTTGAAGAAAAACACCTTCCGCACCCTGACCGACTACAATCCCTACCTGCACACTCGCTCGCCTGCGCTGACGATTATGAACACCAAATATTTTCATGGCTACGCAGGCATCCGGGGCAACTTGAAATTTTTCGAGTACACCGTCCAGGCAGGTTTCAAGCCAACCAACGACCTGCCGCTCTACAAATTCCGCTTCACCGGCGACCTCAAGTATGATTTCGAGGTCATCTACGACGACGTGGACATCATCAACGTCGGCGGCAGCATCAAAGCCACCCCGCTCAAAGGCTTGGATATCACCGGCACGATGAACGTCAACATCTACGACACCAAGACGGAGTTTTGGGCATGGCATCTGCCCGTTTTGGAAAGCAATTTTCAGTTGTTGTACACCACCAAAGACGGCAAGCTGCGCACCAAAGCCAATTTCTACCTCAGCGATGGCGTGGCATCGAACAGCGGTTTCGGCGGTGCAAGGAAGGATGAATTGAAAGGTTTGTACGACCTCAGCCTCGGCGCAGAATATTGGTTCGCCAAGCACTTCGGCGCATTTCTCGACGTAAACAACCTGCTCGACAACAGGTCGGAGCGTTGGCGTTTTTACCCGACTTATGGCATCAATGTTTTGGGCGGCATTTCTGCCAGGTTTTGAAAAAAGTGCTGTCAGCACTTTGAGTGCTGACAGCACTGCTTCCCCGCTGCACCGCCCAACAAAAAAGCCCGGAACGAGCATCGTTCCGGGCTTTTTTGTTGGCAAGACCGGGTGTTTGCTTCAACTGCCTGCCTGCCGTTTCCAGGCATCCCTGACTATTTTTTTCACCTTTTTCACGTCCTCATTGGAGAAGCCTTGCAAGTCTGCAAAAAGCCCGGCGGCGATTTGCTGCGCCCGGCGCAGGTTGCCACTGACGAGGCATTCCCGCATGGCAGACACGAAGGCTTCTGGCAATTTCGCAAGGCGAGCTACTTCCGAATTGCCCAGCGCCGGAAGCAGGAGCAGGCTGTCCAGCACGATTTCAAGGCTTCGTTTTCTTTCGCCTGTTTCTTCGCCGATGGCTTTGCCTTTTTCGATGCCGATGGCTTCGCCTTTGATTTCACCCTCATGGATGAGCCTGTCGTAAGTGCTTTCAAAAACTGGTTGCGTCATTTTTGGTAATTCTTCAGTGATTTTGACCACTTCGGCATTTTCAAAACTGAAAGCCCGAAAGAGGTACAGCAAAAAAACCCGGAAGAAGCGGGCAAGCTCTTCTTGCGTCAGCCCTTTTGCGTTGACAAAAATAAACACCTTGCCCGGATTTTTCAGCACGAATTCTTTGTCGTGTTTGTGCTTGAAAGCCAGCAGGGTGCTAACCAATAGGCACACACCCATCTCGATGATTTCCTCGTCGCTGAAATTTGCCAGGTTAATCATAATTAACTCGAAACCAGGCAGGTAACAGTCGAGGGCAGGGGTCGGCTATATGAAAGTAGTCCTTGAAAGCAGGAATTTCCCAGCTTTCCGTGCCATGATAAAGCAAGATGGGGAGGATGCGAATGAGCTTTTCGTTTTTCTTTTCTTCCCGCTGTTGCTTTGCCTGCAATTGATAGCCTTCGTTCAGGTAGCTACCGATTTGCAAGTGCGGGCGCTGCTCAGGCGTACTTTTGTGCTCGAGCAACAGGTAGAGCAAAACGGGTTCTCCGGTGTCTTTCCAGTTGCAGGAAAACACCAGGTCGCTGTAAATCTCCCGCCCGTTTTCATTGAGAAAAGTTGCGTTTTCCATGCGCAGGGTGCTGAAATCCAAACGGTTGGAGATGTGAGCCGGAAGGAATTTTTTGAAAAAACGGATGGCTTCGTTGATGTGGGAGAGGGTTTCTTTGATGAGTCGGTCGTGCGGTTGTTCGTTTGCCATAGTTTGCGATGGTTGAAGTGGAGCGAAAGGTAAACTGTTCCCGGTTTTCAACCAAAAACAAACGGGGCGGCGGGAAGTGATTCCCGCCGCCCCGTTTCATTTGATACCTCAAACCTCAAACCTATTTCCGCAGCTCCACCATCCCCGAATACTTCGCCCACCTGCCTTTCAAATTCACGTCCAGCACGTAGAAATAAGTCTCGTCCGGCAGCCAGGTATTTTTATAAATCCCTTTCCAAGGGTCTGCATTCGTGTAGCCTTTCCGATGGAAAACCCGGTTGCCCCAGCGGTTAAAAATCACCAATTCATTTTCCGGGTACAGCTCGATGTTTTTGATTTTGAAAAAGTCATTCACCCCGTCCTCGTTCGGGCTGAAACCGTTGAAAATCTCAATCGCCGTGCTCGTGTCCACCACCTCGATAAGAATCCAGGTCGTGTCGCAGATGCCGAGGTTGTCGCAGATTTCGATGCAAGCCTGGTCGTAGCCAACTTCCACGCCGACCACTTCCACGCAAGGAACGCCGGTCGAATTCACCTGCGCATTGCCCGTGAACGACTGGCAGAAATTGGTCAAAAACTCAGCCGTACCAAACAACTCTTCGATGGAAAGGCAAACCGTGTCCATCCCGCCGACCGGCACGACCACGAGCAAAGTATCGCCGTCGGGCGCAGGCGGCTCCAACACATTAATATATAAGGTGTCGGCGCAGCC
>CAZHLB010000194.1:0-9821 GCA_964533005.1 uncultured Saprospiraceae bacterium | reverse complement strand
CGTCAAGCCGACGTGCCGCAGCGAGCCGTCTTTGATTTTTTTATCAAAATCTTCCAGCGACAAGCCCGCCCCGATTTTATTCTGAAAAGGAATGCGCCGGAATTGGGCGTCCTGAATTCGCTTCACCGTCACCGACTCCACGCTTTGGCAAACTGCCGTCAAAAACACCGGCAGCGCATCCATCAGGTAGCCAGGATTGACGCCGGTGCCGAGCACGGCGACATCGGTAGCCTTCGAAAACGCATCAATTCGAAGCGCATTCTCAGGCGAAATTTGCCAGGGAAAGCTCAATTCTTCACAGGTGGAAACGACCGGGATGCCATGCTTCACGACTTCCAAGACCTGCGGCGTCAGCCGTTCCAGGTCGGAAACGGTGGTCAAAACTGCAATGTCGGGCTTGGCTTGGCGAATGGCATCGGCGAGGGAATTTTGAATTTTGACGCCAGGGAAGACGCCGCAAAGTTCACCCAGGTCTTTGCCATCGAGGTCGGGATTCGTGTCAACGGCGGCGATGGTTTTCAGGTTGGGGCGCTCAGCGATGAAGCGGGCTATTTTGATGCCGAGGGGGCCGAAGCCGATTTGCAAGATGTTGATGTTCTTCATTTTGGAATTTTTCAATCAATCATTTCAAAGCCAGTATAGGCATGAAGCACTTTTGGCAGCCTGATGCCTTCCGCCGTCTGGTTGTTTTCCAGCAAAGCAGCAACGATGCGGGCGAGTGCGAGGGCGCTACCGTTCAGCGTGTGCGCCAGTCGGTTTTTGCCTTCGTGCTTGAAGCGAACCTTCAGCCGGTTGCTTTGATACGTTTCAAAATTCGAAACCGAGCTGACCTCCAGCCACCGTTGCTGCGCCGCCGACCAAACTTCAAAATCAAAAGTCAGCGCCGAGGTGAAGCTCATGTCGCCGCCGCAAAGCCGCAGGATGCGGTAGGGTAATTCCAGCTTGTCCAACAGTTGCGAGACGTGCGCCAGCATCTCATTTAATTGAATGTAGGAAGTATCCGGGTGCGCAATCTGCACGATTTCAACTTTGTCGAACTGATGCACCCGGTTCAAGCCTCTTACGTGGGCTCCGTAGCTTCCAGCCTCCCGGCGAAAACAAGGCGTGTATGCAGTCATTTTGATGGGGAAATCTTTGGCTTCCACAATCACGTCCCGGTAAATATTGGTCACCGGCACTTCGGCGGTGGGGATGAGGTAAAAATTGTCTCGCTCCACGAAGTACATCTGACCCTCTTTGTCAGGCAACTGTCCAGTGGCTCTTGCCGTGTCGGGATTGACCATGAGGGGCGGTTGGATTTCTTCGTACCCGGCTTTGGAAGCCTCGTCGAGGAAAAAATTGACGAGCGCCCGCTCCAATCTTGCGCCTTTGCCACGATAGACGGGGAAGCCTGCGCCGGTGAGTTTCACGCCGAGGTCGAGGTCGAAGACGTTGTATTTTTTAGCCAGTTCCCAGTGCGGAAGGGCATCGGCTGGCAGGTCAGGCATCGGTTTTTCCCAGGTTTGAAAAACCTCGTTGTCTTCGGGCGTGGTGCCAGACGGCACCGATTCGTGAGGAATGTTGGGCACGGAAAGTAGCAGTTCCTCGAGGCTGGTTTCTGCATTTGCCTTTTCCGTTGCAAGCGTCGCCGCCAGCTCTTTGAGTTCTGCAACCCTTGCTTTCAAAGCCTCGCCTTCCTCTTTTTTTCCCTGGCGCATCAAGCCGCCAATCTGGTCGGAAAGCCTTTTTGATTCGGCAAGATTGTTGTCCAAATCGGTCTGCGCACGTTTCCGAGCATCGTCGAGCGCCAGAATTTCTTCCACCACTTGCAACCTCTCTTCCGAAAAATTCCTCTTGATTAAGCCTTGAATGACACGTTCTTTATTAGTACGGATGAAATTGAGTTCGAGCATTATATGAGGTTTAGAAGGTTTAGGAGGTTTAGCATGGTTTAGAAAGCTAAACCTTCTAAACTTCCTAAACCTCCAAAACCAAAATATCAGTTTCCAACAAAAACAAGATTGAGGCGTTTCAGAGCAAAGAGCCGCAAAACTGAACTTCCGGGTTTTTGTTTCCAAGCCAAATCGCTCTTTTTTCTCTTCACTTTGAGTTCTCCCTGTCCGGCGTGCATGAAAATTGTTTGATTTTTCGATAGCGAAAAACAAGGTTGGATTTAAGCTCGACTACATGCAGAGCCAATTCAATGACAAACAGATAGATAAAAAAGCAAGGAAAAACTTTTACCAAAAGTAGCGTTTGAAAATTGAATCCTGTGTTTACTTTTGCGCCGCAACGTCCGTCACACCACCTGTTTTAGCTCTGGTAAATCTGCGAGGACTTCAAATTTCAAACTCCTTCACTTTTCCCACTTTTTTTTCAGAAATGTAAAACAGCGTAGTAGCGAAGAGACGACTTTGAGGCGGATGCGTTCACGCATAGTTTCGGTTGTGAAATTTCAGCGTTGCCAGAAGCCCTCCGGCAGCATTCCTCGAAAACGATTTTGGAAAATTCCTTCTGGAGAACGCATAAAGGTCAACCGGGCTTGGTGAAAGACAAGCCTTGACAACCAGCAAAAGCGAAGATTTGGTAGTGATTGGTGATTAATGACTGGTGATTGGGCGTATCCCAATCACCAGTCACTAATCACCAATTACCAATCACTCAAAGTCCAGCCTCCTTTGCTCTCATTGATTCTAATTCCGCAAACCCATTTCATCGTCCGTCCTAATCTGAGGCAGCGAAAATTGCCCACGACACAAAAACAGTTAGTAAAACCTATCCTTTTTCAATCATGTATGACATTCTGCAATTGAACGACATGCTCGTTCCCGAACTTCGGGAAATCGCCGAGCGCCTTGGAGTTGATGGCTTCCGTCGTTTAGCCAAGCAAGATTTAATCTATAAAATCCTTGACCGGCAAGCAGTTGCTGGCAAGCAAAATGCTCCGCCTGTCGCCACCGTCGAAGACGAAGGCGATGAAAGACCTGCGCCCGCAAAAAGAGAACCTGCTCCGCGCAGGCATTTTGCGCGCAGCCCCAATGGCGCCGATGAGGTCGTCGCTCCCCGTGAAAACAGACGGAGCGATTTCGACCGCCCCGACCACGACCGAGGTCGGGGCAGCGACAGCAGACGCGACTTTGACCGCCCCGATCTCGGTCGAGGAGACCGCGATCGGGAGCGTGGTGAAGGCAGGCGTGAATTCGACCGAGGCGACCGCGACCGTGACCGGGGCGAAGGCAGGCGTGAATTCGACCGGGGCGACCGAGACCGTGACCGGGGCGAAGGCAGGCGTGAATTCGACCGTGACCGCCCCGACCTCGGTCGGGGAGATAGAGACCGCCCACGCAGCGGCGACCGCGATTTCAACCGCTCCGACGTCGGTCGTGGCGACCGTGACCGACGCAACGTTGCTCCGCCAAGAAACCTTCGCGTCGAACCGCTCGACGTGGATGATGATTATGAAAACGCAGAAGATGACGAACTCGAAATTCCGCTTCCAACGCATGAATTCGGCGGCAGCGTGGACACGGACATCATCGTGGACGCGCCTTTCGAGCCGGATGAAATCGAGTACGATACCAGGAACGACGAGCGGTTCGACATCGAACTGGACGGCATCATCGAAGGTGAGGGCATCCTGGAAATGATGCCCGATGGTTACGGTTTCCTGCGTTCTTCGGACTACAATTACCTCACTTCGCCCGACGATATCTACGTTTCGCCTTCGCAAATCAAGCTCTTTGGCTTGCGCACGGGCGACACGGTGCGCGGCGCTATCCGCCCCCCGAAAGAAGGCGAGAAATATTTTGCCCTCCTGCGGGTCTCGAAAATCAACGGCTTAGACCCGAAAGACATCCGCGACCGCGTGCCTTTCGACTACCTGACGCCGCTGTTCCCGAATGAAAAATTCAGCCTGACCATTTCGCCGACCGGAAGGGATTTTAGCACCCGTGCGATTGACCTGTTCACGCCCATCGGCAAAGGTCAACGGGGTCTCATCGTGGCGCAGCCCAAGACAGGTAAGACTTTCTTGCTGAAAGACGTGGCAAATGCCATCTCGAAAAATCACCCGGAAGCCTACATTATCGTCTTGCTCGTTGACGAGCGACCGGAGGAGGTCACTGATTTCAAACGCAGCGTCAACGCCGAGGTCGTTGCTTCGACCTTCGACGAGCCTGCTGAAAACCACGTCCGCGTGGCAGGCATCGTTCTGGAAAAAGCAAAACGCCTGGTCGAATGCGGTCACGACGTGGTGATTTTGCTGGATTCAATTACTCGTTTGGCGAGGGCTTACAATACCGTCGCACCGGCAAGCGGCAAAGTGCTTTCCGGCGGTGTCGAGGCAAATGCTTTGCACAAGCCTAAAAAATTCTTCGGCGCAGCCCGGAATATCGAAGGCGGCGGCTCGCTGACCATCCTCGCCACCGCGCTGATTGACACCGGCTCGAAGATGGACGGCGTGATTTTCGAGGAATTCAAAGGCACTGGCAACATGGAATTGCAACTCGACCGCAACCTGTCGAACAGGCGCCTGTATCCTGCCATTGACCTGACGAAGTCCAGCACCCGCCGAGATGACCTTCTGTTCGACAAGGATTCTTTGCAGCGGATGTTCATCCTCCGCAACCACCTGTCTGACATGAAGCCGGAGGAAGCGATGGAGTTCCTGCTCAAACATTTCCAGGGAACGAGGAGCAACGACGAGTTTTTGGCTTCGATGAATGGTTAAATGGTAAAATGGCTGAATGGTTAAATGGCTATTCAGCCATTTAACCATTTAGCCATTTAACCATCCAGACATGAAAGGTTTTTTGACGACACGTCAAAAAACCTTTCTTTTTTTGCCCCTCATCAAAAAAGCATTGCACATGAAAGTCTCGGAAAAACTCGCCGCCCTGCGCTCCGCCCTGCAAGCCCGTCAACTCAACGCCTGCATCATTCCAACTTACGACCCGCACCAAAACAAATTCCTGGCTGACCACTGGAAAGGGCGGGAATGGTTCACCGGCTTTACCGGCTCGGAAGGCACGGTCGTCGTCACTGCGGAAGACGCAGGCTTGTGGGTGGATTTTCGCTACTACGTCCAAGCCGAGGAGCAACTCAAAGGCAGCGGCATCCAAATGCAAAAACTGCCTGCCTCCAACCTCTCCGCCTACCTCGATTGGCTGAAAGAAAACCTGCCCGACGGCAGCAAAATCGGTTTCGACGGCAGGTTGATGACAGTCGGGCAGGTGCGGCGCATGGCGAAGCATTTTGCCTCGAAAAAAATAGAACTGGATTCCAGCGTGGACTTGATTGGCGAAATTTGGAAAGACCGCCCGGCGCTGCCGCAAAACCCGATTTATGAATTCGACCTGAAATATGCAGGCGTCACTGCTGCGCAAAAACTGGAAACCCTTCGCTCCAAAATGAACGGCGCTGATTTTTACCTGCTGACCACCCTCGATGACGTCGCCTGGCTGTTCAACCTGCGGGGAAGCGACGTGGAAACGACCCCCGTTTTTTATGCCTACGCTGTCATCGGCAAGGACGCCGCCTTTCTTTTTATTGAAATGAGGAAGGTGAGCATCGAACTGCGGGAGCGCCTAAATGCTATCGGCGTCATTGTCAAACCTTACGATGCACTGGAAGATTCTCTGAAAAACATCCCCGAAGGCAAAACCATCCTGCTCGACCTGAGCACGACGAGCAACCAGGTTTACAACGCCATCGAGCCGAAAAAAATAATGGAAGGCGACAACCTCGTCGCCCCGTTGAAAGCCATCAAAAACCCGGTGGAAATTTCCCATATCCGCAGCACCATGTGCAAGGATGCGGTGGCGCTCACCCGCCTGTTCCGCTGGCTGGAACAAACGCTGGCGGAGCGTTCCGTGCCGGAAACCGAGGTCGCAGAGCGGCTCATCGAATTCCGCCGGGCGCAGGGCAACTATTTTGACGAGAGTTTTTCCGCCATCGTCGGTTACAACGCCAACGGCGCAATCGTCCATTATCGCCCCGAACCCGGCAACTGCGCCGAAATCCGCCCCGGCAACGGCAATATGCTCCTGCTCGACAGCGGCGGAAATTACCTCGACGGCACGACCGATATCACCCGAACCGTCGCCCTCGGCGAGCCGACCGCAGAGCAAAAGCGAGATTTCACGCTGGTCTTGAAAGGGCACATCGCCCTGGCGACCACTAAATTTCCGCAAGGAACCGGCGGCGCTCAACTCGACACGCTCGCCCGGCAATTTCTCTGGCAGCATGGGCTGAATTTTGGTCACGGCACGGGGCACGGCGTCGGTTATTTTCTCAACGTCCACGAGCCGCCGCAAGGTTTTACGCCTGCGGCAAACACGCCGAGAGGCGCTGTCCCCTTCGAGCCGGGCATGTTGACGAGCAACGAGCCGGGCTTGTACAAAACCGGCAAATACGGCATCCGCATTGAAAACCTGCTGCTCTGCCAGGATGACCAGGAAAATGAATTTGGCAAATTCTACCGCTTCGACACGGTGACGCTGTTTCCAATGGACGTGAATTTGATGGAGAAAAACTTGTTGAGCGAGGAGGAGCGGGCGTGGGTGAATCGGTATCAGCGGGAGGTTTTTGAAAAGGTGTCGCCGTTGTTGGAGAAGGAAGAAGTGGATTGGCTGGCGGAGAAGTGCAGGGGAATTTGAGCTAAAAATCAATCCTCTGACGTAAAGTCCGACTTCGTGTCATAATTTTGTACACAAAGTCGGACTTTATGTATCAGAGACAAATATTCCCTGCGCTCGAAGCGCATCTGACAGAAAAGCAAGTGACGGTCATTACCGGCATGAGACGGGTTGGAAAAACCACTGCGCTCCGGTTTCTTTTGGAAAAAACGCCGCACGACAACAAGGTCTATCTCGACCTGGAGAGGCTGGAAGACCGGGCGATTTTTCTGCAAAACAACTTCGGCGAAATTCAAACCGACCTGGAAATCAAGGGAATAGATTTTTCAAAACCTGCCACGATTGCTTTGGATGAAGTGCAACTCATCCCGGAAGTAGCCTCCTTCATCAAATATTACCACGACCATTTCCCGGTTAAATTCATCGTCTCAGGCTCCAGTTCTTACTATTTGCGCAACCGTTTCACGGAGAGCCTGGCTGGCCGCAAAACCATTTTCGAGCTGTATCCGCTTGATTTTCAAGAATTTCTTGCCTTCAAGGGCGTGGATTCCACTCCGCTGCTGAATTTTAGGTTGCAACCCTACCGGCGTTTGCTGTTCGCCCAATTCAAAGGGCTTTACGAAGAATTCATTCAATACGGCGGATTCCCGGAAGTGGTGCTTGCGGATACTGCCCAAAAGAAGGTGCGCTTTCTGCAAGACGTGCTCAATTCCTTCATCGAATTGGACGTGAAACTGCTGGCAGATTATTCGGTGATTGACGACCTGTACCGCCTGGTTTCGATGTTGGCGGCAAGAATTGGGGGCAAGATGGATTACACCAAACTTGGCGTACTGCTTGGCATGAACAGGCACAAAATGAAAGACTACGTGCAGTTGTTGGAGAAAACATATTTCCTGCACCTCGTCGAGCCTTATTCCAAAAGCATTGACAGAGCCATTGCGCTGCAACAAAAAGCCTATCTGGCTGACACCGGGCTTGCCAATCAATTAGCGCAATTGGACAGTGGCTCACTTTTCGAAAATGCAATGGCTGTTCAATTGCTGAAACTGGGCAAGCTGAACTATTTTCAGCGCAAGGACGGGCAGGAAATTGATTTTATCCTCGACCAAAAAACGGCAGTGGAAGTGAAGGAAACGCCGACGCCAAAAGACCTGAAAGTGTTGCGGGAACGAGCGGCTTCGATTGGTTTGCAAGACACGATGCTGGTTGGCAGGTATCCACCGGGCAGCGATTTTACGGAGTTTGTTTGGGGGGGGAATGTTTTTTGAGGCAATGCACACCAGAAGATTAGTCACTGCGAAAATTCGCCAAAAAATTTTCCAAGTTCTTTGCATTGTTTCTCCCCGCCATCTATTTTTGGTGCGAATTTTCGCCACCACCCTTTTCAAACATCCAAAATTGACTTCGCCATGGTAGAAATGCTTTCCAAAACCGCCGTTCTCAAAGGCGGTGAATTCATCATCAAAGAATCCTCCGCAGAAGAAACTTTCATTCCAGAAGACATCAACGACGACCAGCAGATGGCTCGCCAGATGGTGCGGGATTTCGCCAAAGAAGCTCGCCCGAAGGCTGCAAAACTCGAGCACCAGGTCGAGTTGATGAACCTGGCGGGCGAGCTTGGCTTGCTCGGCTGCCACATCCCCGAAGAATACGGCGGCACAGGGCTGGACACCAACGCCAACAGCTTTATCAGTGAAGAACTCGGCGCTATCGGCGGCGGCTTCCCCACTACCATCGCAGCGCACTCGGGCATCGGGATGTTGCCGATTTTGTATTTCGGCACGGAAGAACAGAAGCTGAAATACCTTCCAAAACTCGCTTCCGGTGAATGGAAAGCTGCCTACTGCCTCACCGAACCCGGCTCCGGCTCCGACGCCCTCGCCGCCAAAACCAGGGCTGACCTGACTTCCGACGGCAATTTTTACCTGCTCAACGGGCAAAAAATGTGGATTTCCAATGCCGGTTTCGCCGACCTGTTCATCGTCTTCGCCCAGATTGGCGGGAACAAGTTCACCGGCTTCATCGTGGAAAGAAACTCGCCCGGACTGAACCTCGGCGCTGAGGAGCACAAGCTCGGCATCAAAGGCTCCAGCACCCGCCAGGTGTTTTTTGAAAATGTGAAAGTGCCTGCACAAAACGTCCTCGGCGAGATTGGCAAGGGTCACCTGATTGCTTTCAATGCCTTGAATATTGGGCGTTTCAAACTCGGCGTGATGTGCATGGGTGGCTGCAAAGTGAGCATCGGCAAGAGCGTCCAATATGCGAACGAGCGGCTTCAATTCGGGCAGCCGATTTCCAATTTTGGCGCAATTCGTTACAAACTGGCGGAGCAAGCCCTGCGAACTTTCGCTTTGGAAAGCACGAGCTACCGGGTCTCCGATTTGTTGCAAGACAAAAAAAATGCCTTCGAAGAAAGCGGCGATACTTTCTCCGATGCACAATTAAAAGCAGCGGAAGAATATGCCATCGAGTGCGCCATCATTAAAATATATGGCTCGGAAGTTACCGATTATGTGGTGGATGAATTGGTGCAAATTCATGGCGGATATGGCTTTTCTGAAGAATATCCGGCAGCAGCTGCATATCGTGATGCACGAATTAACCGCATATATGAAGGCACCAATGAAATCAACCGTATGCTCATGGTTTCGCAAATGCTGAAACGAGCTATGAAAGGGCAATTGGATATTGTTTCTCCTGCCTGGGCGGTGCAAAAAGAATTGGCTTCCATGCCTTCGATGGAGCCATTGACGGGTCAATATGCAGCCGAAAAAAAGGCTTTAAAGGATTTTAAAAAGATAATCCTCATGGTTGCCGGCGCCGCTGTAAAAATGCAAATGGACGGCAAACTCGATATCAAAGAGGAGCAGGAAATAATGATGAACGTGGCGGATATCATGATTGATACTTTCGTCGCCGAATCGCTGTTGTTGCGGGTGGAAAAATTAGCCGATAAGTTGGTGAAGCCGCATTCGCAGGAAATATATGACGCCATGTTGCACCTATATTTTACCGACGCAAATGCACGCATTGAAAAGGCTGCGAGTGATGCGCTGGTATCTTTTGCCGAAGGCGATTTATTGAAGACGTTTTTAATGGGTTTAAAACGCTTCACTAAATATGCGCCGACGAATGTAAAGGCTGCCCGGCGGATGGTTGCGGAGGCGTTGGTCGAGGCGAATGAATATTGCTTTTAAAAAAACC
>CAZHLB010000193.1:9193-9822 GCA_964533005.1 uncultured Saprospiraceae bacterium | reverse complement strand
GCAAGACGACCCTCATCAAATCCATCCTCGGCATGGTCTTGCCCGACGAAGGCAAAATCGAAGTCTTCCGGCAGAACATAAAAGGCGAATGGAAGTACCGGGAGCAAATCGCCTACCTGCCACAAATCGCCCGTTTTCCCGACAACCTGACAGTGAAAGAATTGCTGAAAATGGTCAAAGACCTGCGTGGCAAACAAGCCGACGACCAGCACTTGATTGACCTTTTCGACCTGTATGAGCACCTCGGCAAGCGCCTCGGCAACCTCTCCGGCGGCACTCGCCAAAAAGTAAATCTCGTACTGACTTTCATGTACGATTGTCCCATTATCATCCTCGACGAGCCGACTGCCGGTCTCGACCCGGTGGCATTGGTGCGGCTGAAAGAACTCATTCAAAATCAGCGGGATAGAGGCAAAAACATCCTCATCACGACCCACGTGATGAGCCTCGTAGAGGAGCTTGCGGACGAGGTGGTGTTCCTGCTGGAAGGCAATATTTATTTCCACGACACGCTGGCTTCGTTGAAGGAAACTTTTGGCGAGACGAATGCGGAGCGGGCGATTGCGAATCTGCTGGAAAACAAAAAAACGAACCGGAGGGAATTGGTCTGATTGTAACGGCGAATTCAT
>CAZHLB010000193.1:0-9183 GCA_964533005.1 uncultured Saprospiraceae bacterium | reverse complement strand
ACGGGCTATTTCTTCCGCGGTGGTTGGGGGCTATTTAATGCGCCGGTACAATTCGCCACTCCCTCGGCGAATGAATTCGCCGGTACAATTCGAAATACACAACCATGTTGAAGATTCTAAAATACAGCTTTTTCGACCTCATCCGCAGCCGGTGGACGTATATCTACTGCGCATTTTACCTGCTTTTCACCCTGTCGCTGCTTTGGCTCAGCCCCGATTTGTCGAAGGTCGTAATTAGCCTGATGAACGTGGTGCTGCTGCTTTGCCCCCTCATCGCCACCATGTTCGGCGTGATGTACTACTACAATTCGAGGGAATTCACGGAACTGCTGCTGGCGCAACCGGTGCGCCGGACGAGCATTTTTTGGGGGCAATACTTCGGCTTGGCTGGGTCGCTGTCGGCGAGTTGGCTGATTGGCGTGGGTGTGCCATTTGCTTTGTATGGCGTATTCGGCTCGGCGCAGGCAGGGAATTTTTTCACCTTGTTAATTATCGGCGTCGCCCTGTCTTTCATCTTTTCTGCCATCGCATTTTGGATTGCGCTGAAAAACGAAAACCGCATCAAAGGCTTCGGTTTGGCAATCCTCGCCTGGCTGTTTTTTGCGGTGGCGTACGACGGCATCCTGCTGCTTTGCCTTTCCATGTTTAGCGATTACCCGCTGGAAAAATTTTCCCTCATCGCTTCCATGTTCAATCCGATTGACTTGTCGAGGATTCTGATTTTGCTGAAACTGGACGTTTCGGCTTTGATGAGCTACACCGGTGCGGTGTTTCGGAAATTTTTGGGCACGGGCTTCGGGATGGCAGTTTCGTTGGCGGTTTTGATGGCTTGGATAATATTGCCTACGCTTGGAATTCGTGCGGCGGCGGTGAGGAAAGATTTTTGAGAGGTTTTCAATCAGATAATAATTGGAACACGGATGACACGGATTGGGCGGATTTTCACGGATTTTTTATTGTCATCCTTTCAGGATGACAAAGGCGGCTTGCAGACGGTCAAAAGGGCTTTTGAGACAGCTTCAATCCTCCTCAACCAATAGAATTGACAATCATGCAACACAAGACAATCATCGAACCCTTCCGTATCAAAACGGTCGAAAAAATCAGGATGACCACCGAAGCGGAACGGGCTATTTTTCTCAAAAACGCAGCCTACAATCCCTTCCTGCTTCATTCCAGCGAAGTCATCATTGACCTGCTGACCGACAGCGGCACCTCCGCCATGAGCGCCGAACAATGGGCGGGCATCATGCGGGGCGATGAAAGTTATGCAGGCGCTTCGAGTTGGCTGCGCATGGAGGCTGCCATCAAAGACCTGACCGGCTGCCCCTACATTTTGCCGACGCACCAGGGTCGGGCGGCAGAACACCTGCTTTATTCCCGCATCGGCGGCAAAGGCAAAGTGTTTTTCAGCAACACCCATTTCGACACGACGAGGGCGAACATCGAGTTCAGTGGAGCAACGGCGATTGATTTGCCGGTGGCGGAAAACAAGCAACGAGACTCGCTTTTCCCTTTCAAAGGCAATCTCGACCCGCAGCTTCTGGTGGAAAACATTGAAAAATACCGCCCCGAAAATGTCGCTTCCGTCATTCTCACGGTCACGAATAATGCAGGCGGCGGGCAGCCGGTGAGCATGGGAAATGCGATGGAGGTGGCTGCGATTTGCAAAAAATACGGCATCCTGTTCATCCTCGACGCTTGCCGGATTGCTGAAAATGCCTGGTTCATTCGCCACAAAGAGCCGGGTTACGAAGGCAAAACCTACCGGGAAATTGCGCAGGAAATGTTCGCCCTCGCTGACGGCTGCATCATGAGCGCCAAGAAAGATGCCTTGGTCAACATGGGCGGTTTTCTGGCTTTGAAAGATTTGGAGCTTGCCATTCAATGCCGCACGGTGCTGATAATTACGGAAGGATATTCCACTTATGGCGGCTTGTCGGGGCGGGACATGGAGGCGATTGCGCAAGGTTTGCAGGAGGTTTTTGAGCCGGATTATTTGGATTACCGCATTCAAAGCACGGCTTATCTCGGCAATCATTTGCACCGGCTGGGCGTCCCCGTTTTGCGACCCATCGGCGGGCACGCCGTGTATGTTGATGCCAAAAGTTTTTACCCGAATATTCCGCAGGAGCAGTTTCCGGGTCAGGCGCTTGTCTGCCAATTGTATCTGAAAGGCGGCATCCGCAGTTGCGAAATCGGCTCGGTGATGTTTGGCAAAAAGGATGAAAATGGCAGCTTCGTACCTGCGCCGATGGAGTTGGTGCGGCTCGCCATTCCCCGCCGGGTTTACACGCAAAGCCACATTGATTACCTGATTGAAACTTTTGAAATGCTGCTGGATGACCGGGAGCGGTCGAGCGGTTTTGTGATTACTTATGAGCCGCCGTTTTTGCGGCATTTTACGGCGAGGTTTGCGCCGGTGGAACCGGAATTGGCTATCCGAGAGGCAGAAAAATTGCCACTTGAAATGGTCAGCTAAAACTTCATTTTTCCGCAAAAAACGCAGGGGAGCGAAAGGCGCAAAGCAGGTGAAAATTTTGAACGAGGCTTGAGAATTTGGACTTTAGACGCGAGGAGGATGGGAACACGGATGACACGGATTGGGCGGATTTACACGGATAGGTTCCGCCTTTGGCGAGTGACAAATCCGTGTGAATCCGCCCAATCTGCGTCATCCGCGTTCCCATCCTCCTCGCGTCTAAAAAGTGCCCAAAGTCTAACTGTGGATAGGCGCTGAATTTAATCGTAACGTAGCAGGATGGAAGAAGCAGAAATCATCAAATCATCAAAGCCGACGCTCTTCCGGCGCTACGAAAAAGTGCTGGGTGTGCTGATAAAATACGGCTTTGCCGACGTGGCGCTGCACCCGCCCTTCAAACGATTTTTGCCCCGCTGGAAAAAATTGATGCCCACCCACGACGGCGTTCCGGTCACCGAATACACCCGGTACGAGCGGATGCGCATGGTCTGCGAGGAACTGGGCACGACCTTCATCAAATTCGCCCAAATCGCAAGCAACCGCCCCGACATCCTTCCGGAAGAACTCATCGAGGAATTAGAAAAATTTCAAGACCACGCCCTACCCGTGCCGGAAGCCGACATCCGGCAAATGCTCCTCCAAGAATTGGGCAAACCGCCCGAAGAAATTTTCGAAAGCATAGATTTTCAACCGATTGCGTCGGCATCCATTGCCCAGGTGCATCGGGCAAGGTTGCCCGGCGGCAAGGAAGTGGTGCTCAAAGTGCAGCGTCCCGGCATCTCGGAAAACATCGAATTCGACATTGTCATCCTGAAAAATCTTGCCCGGCTCGTCGAGCATCGCTTCCCGCAATTTGCCGCCTACCAGCCCATGGAGTTGGTGAAAATGTTTGAAAAGAGCATTCGGAAGGAGTTGAATTTCACCATCGAAGCGGCAAGTGTGCGCCGGTTCGAGGAGCAATTCAAGGGTAATCAAAAGATATACATCCCTTCGATTTTTCCCGAGCACACCACGAGCAAGGTGCTTTGCATGGAATACGTGGACGGCATCAAATGCACTGACCTGGAAGGATTGGCGAGCATCGGCATGACGGGCCCCGAACTGGCGCTGCTTGGCATCAACCTCTATTTCGAGCAGGTTTTCGACTTCGGTTTTTTCCATGCCGACCCGCACCCCGGCAATATTTTCGTGCTGCGTGACAAGCGGGTTTGTTTCATTGATTACGGCATGATGGGAACGGTCGTCGAGTCCGACCGTCGTCTGCTGGCGGATTTGCTGCTTGCCGTGCATGACAAAGACGTGGAAGGTTTGAAGCGCTCCCTGTTGCGATTTTCCTGGGACGAAACGGTCATCAACGAGAAGGATTTGGAGTATGATGTCGTCGAGTTTTTCCAGGATTATTCGAATGTCGGGCTGGAAGAAATTGATAGCCGGCAGGTGCTTGCGGCGCTTAACTCATTGTTCTTCGACTATAAAATCCGCATTCCCGGAAATTTGCTGCTATTGCTCAAAGCCCTTGTCATCATTGAAGGAGTGGGCTTGATGCTCGACCCGAAATACAATATCATTGAAAATATAGAGCCTTACGTGCGGCGGCTTTTGGGCAAAAAATATTCGGCGGGAAGATTGACGAAGGGCATGTTTAAAACACTCAGCGATTTTTCCAACCTGGTGACTTCGCTGCCGGAAGATGCCGAGGACGTCATTCAAAAAATCAAAAAAGGAAAGCTCCATATCGAGTTCGAGCACAAGGGTTTGGAGTCGGTGAACGAAGCGCTGGAGACTTCTTCCAAGCGGCTTTCTTTTTCCATCATGCTGGCTGCGTTGGTGCTCGGTTCTGCACTTTTAGTAATTGCAGACACGCCGCCGCATATCAAAAACATACCTGCGCTGGGGTTTTTCGGGTTTGTGATTTCAGGATTTTTGGGGCTTCGACTGATTGTTTCGATGATGAAGCGGGGGAAATTTTAGCCCCTCGAAATGCAAGCGATTCCATGCGACTTTTGACGGAGTATCGAGCAAACATTTTGGCTTTCCTTTCGGGCTGAACCGTACCCCGTACCGCCGAACTCCAGTTCGGCGGCGAATGCTTGGTCTCCGCCGAACTGGAGTTCAGCGGAGAATGCTTGGTCTCCGCCGAACTGGAGTTCGGCGGCACGGGGTACGGTTCAGCCCGAAAGGAACATGAGCCAACATTTTTCGCAGCGATTTTAGGGAATAAAAATCCATTCTTCCTCCCTTTGAAATAACCTTGTTTACCTTTCGAAATCTCCATCCCATACGGCAATTTTTACCTAAAATAAAATCAGATGAAACCGCATGAATTCTTTCCTATGTGGCTGTTCCTCAGCCTTTTCGCTACTTCTTTTTCTTCCTGGTCGCAAACGTCTCTCTCCGGTTTCGTGCGAGATGCCGAAACGAAAGAGCCGCTCGTCTCCGCTAATGTTTATGTGAAAAACACCTTTGCCGGAACGGTCACCGAGCACGACGGGAGCTTTCGGTTGCAGGTGGCTGCGCTGCCGGTGACGCTCGTTTTTTCCTACGCAGGTTTTGCCACGTTTGAACGGGAAATTGCTGCCGCCGGGCAGCCCGTCGAAGTCAGTTTGGAACCGGCGACGTTGCTGGTGCCCGAAGTGGTGGTCGCCGCTTCCCGCTACCAGGAGAGCTACCTCGAAGCCCCCGTGACGGTGGAGAAACTGGATTTGGTGAGCATCCGCCAAGCGCCGTCTTTTGATTTTTACGATGAATTGGCGAAGCTGAAAGGCTTGCAGGCAACGCAAAGCAGCCTGACTTTCACCTCCATCAATGCCAAAGGATTTACCTCCATCGGCAATAACCGCATCGTGCAATTGATTGACGGGATGGAAAGTGCAGCGCCAATTCTCAATTTCCCGCTGGGCAATACGGTCGGCTTTTCAGAGCTGGATATTCACGACGTGGAGGTGCTGCCCGGAGCTGCGTCGGCGCTTTATGGGCCCAATGCTTTTCACGGCATTATTTTGATGAACAGCAAAAATCCCTACGACTACCAGGGTTTGAGTGCCCAGGTGAAAACGGGCTTCACCCACTCCGACGCCGCTGGCGAAGTCGAGCCGCTCAACAGCTTTGCCATTCGCTACGCAAAGGCTTTCAACAACAGGTTTGCCTTTAAAATCAACCTCTCGGCGCTGCTCGCTCAGGATTGGCTTGCCAGCGATTTCACCACAAACCGCCTCGGTTACGTGCCCGAAACCGACCGCTCGCCCAATTTTGACGGGGTGAATACCTACGGCGACGAGTCGCAAATCATTCTGAAACCCGCCAACGTCACGGAGCTTTCCCACTATTTCGCCCAACTTGCCTCGCAGGAAACGGGGCTGCCTGCGGAAGCCATTCAGCCTGTCGCTCAATCAATTATGAGTGAAACGGGCGCAATCACCCGCACGGGTTTCAAAGACAAAGACCTGCTCGACCACAACGACGCCCGCAGCCTGAAAGGCAGCGTGGAACTGCATTACCGCATCAAAAACAACCTCGAAGCAGCCTACACCTACCTCGCCGGTTCCGGCTCGACGGTCTGGCAGGGCACCGACCGTTTCGTGATTCGGGACTTCACGCAGCAGTTTCACAAGGTGGAATTGAAGGGCGCTCATTTTTTTGTGCGAGGTTATACCACACTCACCGACGATGGCGACGGCTACACGCTGACGGGCGTCGGCGGCTATGCCAACGAGCTATTTTCGCCCTCCGGCAGCGAGTGGGTGCCGACTTATTACTTGACATACACCAATGCGCTGGCGCAAATCATGCTCGGCGGCGAGCAGCCGACCGAGGCGGACGTCGCCAATGCGCACAAGGCTGCAAGGGCTGCCGCCGATGCCAAAATCCCGCAGCCGGGCAGCGCAGCATTTGAAGAAGTGACCCGGGGGATTCGGCAGCGCAACCTCACCGACCCCAATGGCGGTGCGGGTTTCTATGACAAATCGAAGTTGTGGCACACCGAGTTTAATTATGATTTGACGGAGGCTTTGAAAGCGCCTTTCGACTTGCAGGTGGGTGGAAATTTTCGCCGGTTCGACCTGTTCACCGACGGCACCATTCTCAACGAAGACCCCGAAGGGACGGGCGTCAACCGCCGCATCGCCATTGATGAATTTGGCGCTTACGTGCAATTGTCAAAACGCCTGAACGACGACCGGCTGCGGCTGACCGGCTCGCTCCGGCTGGATAAAAATGAAAACTTCGAGGCGCAAGTTTCTCCCAGATTGTCAGCCAATTATGCGCTGGGACAAAATCGCCGGCATCATCTCAGAGGCTCGTTCCAGACTGCCTTCCGCTCGCCCGACGTGCAGGCGCAATACCTCTGGTTCAAATCTTCCGACATAGAAGTGGGTGGCACAGAGGCAAACGCAGGGCGCTACGGATTGTATGAAGGCGGGGCTTACAGCTTTGATTCTTACAAGAAATTTTTGCAGACCGGCAATTCCGACGACCTGGAAACCATCTATCTGAATTACGTCGAGCCGGAGCAACTGACCGCCTACGAGGTTGGCTACAAGGCGTTGATAAACAAGAAATTGCTGCTCGATTTCGGAGCGTACTTCAACATTTTCGACCAGTTTATTCTCCAGCAAAATGTCGTCAGCAAAAACCCCGTCACTCACCAGGGCAAGAATATTAAGGCGCTGACCGTGTTTCGTCCCTACTTCAATTCCGCAGAAAAAGTCACCGCCTGGGGTTCGTCGCTCGGCTGGATGTACAAGCTGCCGAAGAACTTCGAGTTCAGCGGAAATTACAATTACATGGACTACCGGGTGGACGATGACGCTACCTACCGACCGGGCTTTCGTGCGCCAAAACACGCCTTCAATCTGGGTTTGGGCAACCGCAAAATTTACAAGCAATTTGGCGTATCCGTCAACTTCCGCTGGCAAGAAGGATACGACCATTCCACCTCGACTGGCGTCTATAAAGTTCAGGATTTGAGCACGTTGGATGCGCAGGTGAGTTGCCGTTTTCCAAAAATCAAAACGACGGTCAAGCTGGGCGGGTCGAATTTGTTGGGCAAGGATTATATCAACACTGCGGGCGGCGTCTCGGTCGGTTCGATGTATTTTCTTTCATTGACTTTCGAGCAGTGAAAACAACATGAATCAACGCTTATTTTTTTAAACACATAGTCACATAGCGGCACATAGAGTTGATTGTCAATAAACTATGTGTTGCTATGTGACTATGTGTTTTAAAAAATGCGTGTTGTTATTCTTTCTAAATCGGGCCCGTCACCTTTCCATCGCTGCCAATTTTAAAGGTCTGCTTGTTAATCGTTCCCTTCAAAACAGATTGGTATCCTTTCTCCAAAATGGTCTTCATTTTAGCCTGGTCGAGCACCAGGTCGTTGCCCATAAAATGGATGTCCTCCGGCGCCATGAAATAAAAATTTAGCTCGTGCTCCTTTTTGATGCCCAGTTCGTCAATGGCAAAAAACATATTGTCGGTGGCGATGCCAGCGTAGTAAACCGAGAGGATTCTGAAAAGCAGCGACAGGAAGCTGCCTTTTTGCACCCATGTCTCGCTGCTAAAACCTGGGTGATTATGTACTATGACGTCAATTACCTCAGCGCCTTTGTCCACCGCATAAGTCAACGGCAGGTAAGCCCGCAAACCGCCGTCCACCCACGCCTTCCCGTTTTTTTCCAAAGTTGACATGAACATCGGCGTGTTGGCGGAAGCCCAAGCCCAGTCCACCATGTCGTCGTAGCCAAAATCGTTGGTGGATTGAAAATAGATTTTGCTGTCGGTCAGGCAAGTGACGGCAGCGGCAAATTCCAGCCCTTGTTTTTTGATGCTGTCGTAGTCGTCGGAGGTGAAAAAGCGGCGGATGGTTTTTAGCATGTTCTCGCTCTCGCCGACTGTTTTTGCTCCTTTGATGAGCCGCCAGCCGACTTTTAGGTATTTGATGCTGCCGTCGGAATTGAAAGGATTGACGCTGAAAATGTCATCCTGCGTGACGGAAGTGTAAGCGGTAGCGAGCTTGTCGAAATTGCGAAGCGCCACGAGCGGCGCCATCAGGCTGCCGGTGCTGGTGCCCACGACCAACTGGTAATGGTTGCCTTTGTCTAAGGAAAGCGCTTTTGCGACGCCGACGCCCCAGGCGCCTTTGCAGCCGCCGCCGGAGATGACCAATGCACGGGAGGGAGAAGTTGGTTCTGCCATGTTTTCATTTTGTTTGTGCCATTGTTTATTGTTGTTGAGATTGTCAGCAACAACCGACAATGGAGGTGAAGAAAGTACGGTGAAGGTAAGTGGTTGGTTGAAATTGCTTGACTTTGTTCGAGGGGGTTTGAATGGTTGCACGGCGCTGATTTTCAGAGTCGTACTACTACCTGCGCTCGCCCGACGACAAAATTATGCTGATGGTAAACTCAAAAGGAAAGGTGACGGAGATGGCGAAATCGTACTTGCAAGAGTGCCAGTCTCAATTGGCAGAAGCGATTCAAAATATAGGTGGTGAAAATAAAAAAGCCCTGCAAATCAATGACTTGCAAGGCTAAAGGTCGGGGTGACAGGATTTGAACCTACGACCTCGTCGTCCCGAACGACGCGCGCTACCGGGCTGCGCTACACCCCGAAAATCAGAGGGTGAGAGAGTGAGAGAAGTGAGAGTGTGAGAAGTCTGACCCTCTCCCACCTCTCACTCTCTCACCCTCGGATTTGAGCAC
>CAZHLB010000192.1:0-9827 GCA_964533005.1 uncultured Saprospiraceae bacterium | reverse complement strand
GCAAAGCATTGAAAACCGAGCTTGACCGGCGTGAAAATGCCATAAAAAATGGCGACGCCAAACTCTTTACCTGGACAGAAGTCAAGGCGAACATTCAACAATTGAAATCTCGCCTCAATGAAATTTCTCATTCTTCGAAATCGCCCATATCCCCAAAAACGTCACCAACCCATTGAAAATCAGCAACTCATACCCAAACTTGTACCCGCCCAACCACGCCTGCGAGTTGGCATTGACCACGTAAGTCAACAGCGGCGAAGCGATGCAAACCACCGGAACGAGCCTGTCCCACACCTGCCTTTTCGTCAGCAATCCGAAGGCAAACATGCCCAGCAGGGGACCATAAGTGTAGCCCGCCAGCCGCAGCACCAGGTCAATTACCGTCCGGTCATTGAGTATCCAAAATAGCAGCACAACCAAAAGCAGCAGGAACGAAAAGCCAATGTGGACTTTCGTGCGCAGCCCGACCGTGTTTTCGCCAGCCGCTCCCCGCTTTTCAAAATTCAGAAAATCAATACAAAACGAAGTGGTCAGTGCCGCCAAAGCTGAGTCGCTGCTGGCGTAGGTCGAGGCGATGATGCCGAGCACAAAAAGCACCCCGACAATCATTGGAAGATGTTGCAAAGCGATGGTTGGGTAGAGCAAATCGGTGGCGGGTTTCAGCTCGCCGTTGACGAGGCGGGTGGGAATTTCGATGCCTTTTTCCGCCGCATAAATGAACAGGAAAGCGCCCAAAAACAAGGCGAACAGGTTGACCAGCGCCAGCATCCCGCTGAACCAGAACATATTTTTTTGCGCCTCGCCGAGGTTCTTGCAGGTCAGGTTTTTTTGCATGATGTCCTGGTCTAAACCGCTCATTGCTATGCAAATAGCCGCACCGCCGAGGAATTGTTTCCAGAAGGTTTTTGTGCCTGACCAGCCGTCTTCGAAAAAGAACATTTTGGAGTAGCCGCCCTCGCTCACCTTCTCAAAAGCGCCGACGAGGGACAAGTCTAAATATTGCGCCAGCAAAATCGCTGTCAACACAAAGGCGCTGACCAAAAACAAAGTCTGGAAAGTATCGGTAAACACAATCGTGCGAATGCCACCTCGAAAAGTGTACGTCCAAATCAGGAAAATCGTGATGAACACGGTGAGGAAAAAAAGCTGCCCGTCCGCCGCCGCAGGTGAAAGGTTCAGCCCGGTTTGGATGCTTTGTAAAAACAGCGGCTTGGTCACGAATTCCTGCAAGACGATTGCCATCAAATACAGCCGCAACGCCGAGCCAATGGTGCGGGAAAGCAGAAAAAAAGCCGACCCGGTTTTGTACGAAGCCACGCCGAAGCGCCGGTCGAGGTAGGTGTAAATCGAAACCAAATTCATGCGGTAATAAACCGGCATGAGCACGGCGGCAATCACGAAATAGCCAACGAGGTAGCCCAAAACCACTTGATAGTAGCCGAATTTCCCAGCGCCCACCTCGCCCGGCACGGAGATGAAGCTGACGCCGGAAATGCTCGCTCCAATCATGCCGAATGCGACCAAATACCAGGGCGAATGCTTGCGGGCGGTGAAAAAATTCTCGTTGCTGGAGTCCCTGCCGGTGAGCAGGGAAATGGAAATCAGCGCCAGAAAGTAGAGGGCGATGATGCCGAGGATTAAGCCGGGAGTTAAGTTCATGTTTTGAAAAACGAAGCGGAGAGAGCTGATTTTTGAGGATTTGAAGATTTGACCCGATGTCAAATCCTCAAATCCTAAAAAATCAGCTTTCTCCAAAGACCTTCTCTTGCGCAATTCATTGCCGATGACCAGCATCAAACCAAGCGAAACCAGCGTGAAAGTGAGCGGAATCTCTTGCTCCTGCGCCCCGTTCAACTCGCCGATTTTTTCCTGGTTGAACCAGGCGACTACCACCTGCACACCATTGTTGAAAAAATGAGCGGCAATGCTCACCCACAAATTTCTCGTCCAGTAAAACAGCAAGCCGAGCACCACGCCGAGCAGCATAATTGCCAAAAACCGCTGCACCTGCAAGTGCGCCAGGCTAAAAACCAGCGCCGACAAGCCAACACTGAGGGCAGGTTTTTTCAGCCACCGCTCCAGGTTTTGCTGCAAAATGCCTCGGAAAACCATTTCCTCGCCGATGGCTGGAACTGCCGCCATGACCAGCAAATTGAACAACAATTCCCAGGGCGACTGCATCACAAGCAAGCCAATCGTCAGGTTTTCAGTCGCCGTTTCCGTTTCCGTCCAGGATTTCAAAGCGGGCAATTTTTCAAACATCCACCGCTCGGCTTGAAAAACTTCCTGCGCCAACGGGAAGGCAGTCATGATGAAAAAAATGCCCAGCCCCAGCGTGACGAGGTTCGGCGGATTTTCCAGCGAAAGCGGCAAGGAATATTGCGCCCGGTTGAACATCCAGGCAAGCAGGACGGCGGGCAGCAGGAAACTCATCACGTGGTTGATGAGCAAAGCGCCACGCATGAAATTGCGCATTTGGAGGTCGCTGCCGGGGCTGAAATTTTTGAAAACTTCCACCAGGTCAATGCCTTGCAGTTCACAAGCCACGCCAACCAAGCCGCTGCCTAACAACATGCCGGAGAACACGAGGAAGCCGAGGGCGCTCAAAACCAACCTTGGCGGCGGTGCGGCGGAAATTTTTGACGGGTCATCCATTCGGGTGAGTTTTTATTTTAGCGGCGAAGATGATGCGATTTCGGATTTGAGATTTCGGATTTCGGATTTGACCGAGACTCCAAATCCGAAATCCGAAATCTCAAATCCGAAATCGAATGACCCGACTCAGCGTCAACATCAACAAAGTCGCCCTGCTGCGAAACGCTCGTGGCGGCAACCTGCCAAACGTGGTGCAGGTGGCAATGGATTGCGAAGAATTCGGAGCGCAAGGCATCACCGTCCACCCTCGCCCCGACGAGCGGCACGTGCGTTTTTCAGACGTGCCGGCGTTGAAGGCGGTGGTTCGCACCGAGTTCAACATTGAAGGAAATCCGACGCCGGAGTTCATGAAATTGGTCTTGGAAAACCGCCCCCACCAATGTACGCTCGTACCCGATGCGCCTGGCGTTTTGACCTCCGACCAGGGCTGGGACACCCTAGCCAACGAAAGTTTTTTGAAAGAAATCACAACAGAATTGCAGGCGGCAGGCATCCGGGTTTCGCTGTTCGTGGATGCGGAGGAGCGGTTTGTGGAGGGAGCGAAAAAGGTTGGCGCAGACCGAATCGAGTTTTACACCGGAGGCTTCGCACATCTATATTATAGTAACAAAGAGCAAGCCGTCGAGCCGCACCGCCGTTGCGCTTTACTGGCAAATCAAATCGGCATCGGCATCAACGCAGGGCACGACCTGAACTTGGACAACCTGCGCTTCTTCAAAGAAAATGTTTCGGGACTACTTGAAGTCTCCATCGGACACGCTATCATTGCCGATGCTTTGTATTTCGGACTAAGCAACACTATCCAAATGTATTTGCGCCAGCTTCGCTAACCTTGAATTTTCATTTCTTGTAGCAGCGTTTTTCCCATGAACGAAGTTTTTAGCGAAGCCACTCGACCGTTATCAATTCTGTGAATTCTCTCATCTCCCAAAAAACTTCATTCCCAATCCATAAGTAGAGAAAAGCAAACATGCTGTAAGATTCCATTTTGCAACAAGCTTCTTTGTACCTTAATTTCTTAATAAAATTGAATTAGTATGAAAAGACTCTCACTAGTCATTGCGCTGGCATTGTGCGGCTTCTCCGCCATTTTCGCCCAGCGCACCGTTTCCGGCAAGGTTGCGGACGAAAAAGGCGAGGCGCTCATCGGCGTCAGCATTTTCGCACGGGGCACTTCGACCGGCACCGTCTCCGACGTGGACGGAACCTATTCACTTCAGGTTCCGGCAGGGGCTACCACCCTCGTTTTCAGTTACACCGGCTATTCTACGGAAGAGGTCACGCTTGGAGTTTCCAACGTGGTTGACCTCACGCTCAAGGAAAGCGCCGAGCAGTTGACCGAGGTAGTCGTGACCGCCATTGGCATCCAAAGGGAGAAAAAAGCCCTGGGTTATGCCGTGTCGGACTTGACCGCCGACCAATTGGCGCAACGCTCCGAAAGCGACTTCGTGCGTTCGATGGCTGCCAAGACGCCGGGCGTGGCAATCACCGGCGGCGGCGGCGCTCCGGGTCAAAGCACCCGCATCAACATCCGGGGCTACTCGTCGCTGACGGGCAACACCCAGCCGCTTTTTGTCGTGGACGGCATCCCGTTCGACAACTCGGTCAACGCTACGACGGGCGCTTCCGGCGGCGCTCAGTACTCCAACCGGGCTTTCGACATCGACCCGAACAACATCGCTTCGATGACCATCCTGAAAGGCGCAGCCGCAGCCGCTCTGTACGGCTCCCGCGCTGCCAACGGCGTGGTGGTCATCACGACGAAAACGGGTCAGAAAACGCGCAAGGGCTTGGAAGTTTCGTACAGCAGCTCGTACAACTGGGAGAAAATTTCCTCCCTGCCTGAGTATCAGGAGAAGTACGGGCAAGGCGCCAACCAGGTCTATAATGGCGCTTTCGTCGGCAACTGGGGCTCTCCGTTCCCGGAATACGTGGACGAAATCAACGCCCAGTACGGCACGACTTATTCCAAGACCTACGCCCCGGGCTACCCGGAAGGCACCGTGGCGCACCCGCTGACTTCCAACGGCTATTGTGTCGCTCGCGGCTACCAGACCTTCTTCCCGGAGTTCATGGAGGTTGACCCGAACGACCCGACCAAGATGCGGGCAGTGCCGGTTCCCTACCAAAATCACGACTTCATCAGTGAGTTTTTTGATGTGGGCAACCTGCGGGAAAATTCGTTGAACATCAGCACCGGCAGCGAAACCACCTTCCTCAACGCTTCCGTCGGCAGGATGGACAACACCGGCATCGTGCCGGAATCAGGCTCCAACCGCACCACCCTCGCCTTCGGCGGCAGGGCGCAGTTGGCAAACAAGCTCATTCTTTCGGGCAACGTCAACTACGTGAACACGCAGCAAAAATCGCCGCCCATCAACGGCTCCATCTTCGACGGGGCGACCAACTTCGGCGGTTTGCTCGAAGGCTCCATCTTCAGCCGCTTGTTCTATCTGCCTCGCAACTACAACCTGAGCGACTACCCGTTCGAGTTGCCGGGCACCGGCGACAACGCTTTCTACCGGGCGCTCGACAACCCGTATTGGCTCATCAAAAACAACAGGTACACCAGCAATCTCAACCGCTCTTTTGGCAACCTGACTTTGAGCTACGACCTGATGCCGTGGTTGAACCTGACCGCTCGCGGCGGCATCAACACCTGGTCGGAGGCTCGCCGCAACTTCCGCCGCCCCGGCGGCGTGGGCGACCCCAACGGCGGCGTCTGGACAGACGACCTGACCAACACGGAAATTGACTTCAACTACTTAGCAACCTTCCAGCCTAACCTGGAGGGCGATTTCGGCGCACGGGTCATCGTCGGTTTCAACCAAAACCAGCGTCAGTTCAACAACCGCTGGGTGGATGGCGACAACCTGATTGACAAGAATTTGAACAACATCAAAGGCACTGCCACCCAAAGCGTCCGCGAGGACAACAAGGAAAAGCAGCGTCTTTACGCAGTGTACACCGACATCCAGTTTGACTGGAAAAACTGGGCTTACCTCGGCATCGTCGCCCGCAACGACTGGTCTTCGACCTTGCCCGAAGGCAGCAACAGCTATTTCTATCCAGGTTTCAACCTCGCCCTCGACCTGACCGAAGGCTTCGGGCTTGCCAACAACACCCTCGGTTTCTGGAAAATCCGCGCTTCCTGGGCGCAGGTTGGCAACGAAGCTACGCCGTACCAAACCGGCACGACCTACCGCTTCCGTACGCCATTCGTCACGGCTGGAGGTTCGAGTGTCAACCGGGAAACGCTTGCCAACATCGTCGGCAACCCCGACCTGGTGAACGAGTTGACCACTGAAATCGAGTTCGGTACCGACATCCGCCTGTTCCGCAACCGCATCGGCTTGGACGTCGCCTGGTACAAGCGCAACGCTACCGACCAAATCACGGAAGCCCAGGTGCCTAGCAGCTCCGGCTATTTTTACGCCGTGGTGAACGCGGGCGAAGTGGAAAACAAAGGCTGGGAAGTCGCTCTCGACCTGACGCCCGTGCGCCTGAGCAATGGCTTCGACTGGAACATGTTTTTCAGCTTCACGAAAAACAAGGCAACCATTGTTGACGCCGGTTTTGCAGATGACCTTTTCATCGGCGGTCCCGGTCAAGCCACCGGCATTATCCACCGCACCGGCGAAGCCTACGGTCAAATCTTCGGCTCGAAAAACGCCCGCACGACCGTGGACGGTAAGGAATACGTCTTGATTGACCGCTCCACCGGCACGACCATCTTCCTGCCGCAGTCGGAAATCATCGGCGACCCGAACCCCAACCACATCCTCGGCTTCACCAACACCTTCTCGTACAAAGGCTTGAGCCTCAGGGCACTCTTCGAATGGCGGCAAGGCGGCGACCTCTACTCCATCACGTCGGGTGCGCTGCAAGCACGCGGTCAACTGAAAGATTCGGAAATCCGCGAGCCGCTGCGCGTTATCCCCGGCTACCTCGGCGACCCGTCCACCTTCGAAGCGCTCAAAGACGAGCAAGGCAATCCCATCCGCAACACGGTTCCCATCACTTCCTTCGACTACACCTTCTCCAATGGCTTCGGCTACTACGGCGCCGACGAAACGATGGTGTACGACGCGACGGTCATCCGTCTGCGCGAGTTGTCGCTGTCTTACGACCTGCCCACCAAATGGCTGGATAAGACGCCGGTCGGCTCCGTGCGCCTGTCGGTTTCCGGCAGGAACTTGTGGTTCAACGCACCGAACATGCTTTCTGGCGTGAACCTCGACCCGGAAGTGTTAGCGGAAGCGGCAGACTCCAACGTGCAAGGTTTCGAGTTTGGCAGCACGCCGCCCACCAAGCGTTGGGGCGTGAACCTGCGGGTGACTTTCTAAATGATGAATGATAAATGATAAATGATGAATGGCTGGCGCTGCCATCATTCATCATTCATCATTCATCATTCGCTAAAAAATAGCGCATGAAAATCTTTCATAAAATCACGAAATACTTCATCGCCCCGCTCCTGGTTTTGGGCATGAGCGGCTGCCTGACGGAGTTCGGTGACATCAATACCGACCCGAACAACCCGTCGGACGCATCGGTGGACTTGCTGCTGCCGCAAATCGAGTTTGCCCTGGCGGAAAACCTGGCGGGCGGATTCAATAACTCGCAACTGGGTTTCGCAGGTCAAATGACCTGGAGCGACAACTTCGCCGTGTCCAACACGAGTTTTAGTGGTCTGTGGGACAACATGTACGCAGGTCCGCTCAAAGACATCGAGGGCTTGATTGCTAAAGCAGAAGAGAGCAATCTGCCACACCACCTCGCCATCGGTCAACTGCTGAAAGCCTACGCATTCAGCACGATGGTCAACATGTTTGGCGACATCCCTTATTCCGAAGCTTTCCAAGGGGAAGGCACGGACGGACGGGCGCCTACTTTCGACGACGACGAAGCGGTTTACAACGATTGCATCGCCCTGGTGGATGCTGCCACTGCCAACCTCGCCCTGTCGAGCGGCGCCAAGCCAAGCACGGACATCATCTACGCTGGCAATATCACGAAGTGGAAAACCTTTGCCAATTCCTTGAAATTGAAGCTCATCATGCAAGCGTGGAAAGCCCGCCCAGGCGCAAAAGCTGAAATCGAGGCGCTGCTCGCAGGCTCTCTCATCTCGGCAGCGGGCGACGATTTCCAGGTGCAGTTTGGCAAAACCAACCAGACCGACGGCGACCAGCGCCACCCCTGGTATCAAGGTCACTACACCGGCACGGGCGACTTCACCTACATTTCACATCAACTGATGATTGAAATGCTGGAGGACAAAGACCCGCGCTTCCCGTTCTACTTCCGCCGCCAAACCAAGAAAGTGCTCGACGTGGAAAACCCGACCGAAGCAGGCACCATTCCTTGCTGGACGACCCCGGGTTGCAACTACGGCTATCTGGTTCTGAACCCGGATTTGATGAACGAGCTTTTTGGTCCTGACATCACCCAGGCGGAAATTGACTTTGCCGCAGGCATTTTCGGTCGCGACCGCGCCGACGCTTCCGGCGTCCCGCAAGACAGCGAGTATCGCACCATGCCTGGCGTCTTCCCTGCCGGCGGTTACTACGACGTTGCCGCGCCTGCCACCCCGTCGCCCGACAAAGCGCCCGGCGGCGGCATCTTCCCGATTTTGACGCACGTCAACATCCTGTATTATAAAATCGAAGCCATGCTGGAAGACGGGCTTGGCATTGCAGGCGACCCGCGTGCATTGTTCGAAGAAGCCATGCGCAAGCACATCGCCAAAGTGTCGAATTTCGGCGTTGCTACCGACCCAAATTCGGTTGCCGCCGCTGCTGCTGACATTGATGCTTACGTTGCCCTTTGGCTGGGTCGCTACGACGCCGCTGCGAGCAACCGCTCCAAGCTGAACGTGGTGCTCAAGCAATTCTGGTTCTCGTCCTGGGGCAATGGCTATGAAATTTACAACGTCATGCGCCGCACGTTCGACCCGAACGCCAACGTCGGCGACTACGGCTTCAACGGCTTGCCGAACACCATCCAGAATCCGGTGAGCGACACGCCTCGCAATTTCCCGAACCGCCTGCCTTATCCTTCCACCGAACTGACGCTCAACCCGAGCGCCGAGCCGTGGAAAAATGTGATTTGGGACGACGCATCGGCAAAACTTTTCTGGGACAAGGATTAATAGGAAGGTATGAGGTATGAGGTATGAGGTATGACGACACACCATACCTCATACCTCATACCTCATACCTCAAAACTCGACAACATGAAATTCTTCAAACTATCATACCTTCTTTTTGCGCTGGGGGCGCTCACGGCAATCTTTTCCTGCAAGGATGAAGAACTCAGCCCCTATCTCGAGCCGGAAACCGCCGTGCATGGCTGGGGCAGGCTCGCCACTGCCGGGTTCACGGCAGGCGACATGAACCAGCACGTCGGCATTGATTTCCAGTGGAACTCGATTGATGGGGAGAATACCGTCACCAAGATTGAATTCTTCGTCTTCTTCGATGAGGATTACGTTGACCTGGAAGGCAACGACCGCACCGCCGAACATGGCGGCGACTACTTCGACTATACCCCCAACCGGGGCAAGTTGATTAAAACGCTGGAAGGCGGGAGCATCCCTGCCAATCGCACCGACACGCATTTCGAGGTGTCGCAGGCGGAAGTTCTTGGCTTGTACAACGCCGCTCAATTCGACTACGGGAAAGGCTCCGTCAGCGTTTTCAGCAACCCGGACAAGCCGACCCGCACCGGCGCTTCGCCGTTCATCGGCGACGACCATTTTCTGTTGGGTTGGATAATCTACACGGAAGACGGTCGCAAATTCGACGCCTGGTCGCCTTCGATTTGCGCTGAGGAGTTTCCGAACTCGAGTTGCTACGTCGAGTGGGGAGTGCAGTAAAGGCAAAAGTTAAACTTGTCCCGAGCACTCGGGAAGGTTAAAGCAAAAGGAGCGCCCGGAAGATTTTCGGGCGCTCTTTTTTTTTTTGAATTTGAATCAGCACTACCGAGACTGAGAAGGTTGTTTGCCAAACATGCCCTATTTTTGATGCTGCCTGCAAACTCAAAACTTTTAAAAACTGAACGATGAACGACCTTGAAAAGAGAAAACTGGAAGAAGAACTGTTTTACTTGCTGAGAATAATTGACTTTCACAACGGAGCAAGAGAAACCATGTGGAAAGGAAGGGAAAAGGA
>CAZHLB010000191.1:0-9842 GCA_964533005.1 uncultured Saprospiraceae bacterium | reverse complement strand
TTCAACGGCAGGGCTTGGCAATCTCCCCTACTCACATCTATCATCTTTACAAAACATCAGCATCAGGAAGCGATGGATGGGATGTCTTGCAAAAATGATAGATGTGGGGGGCGGGAGCGTCGCAGCCCGCCCGTTGAAACGGGCGGTTACAAGATGATAGATGTACTACCGGAGAATTAGCTTTCTTCATCATTCCAATCAAAAACAGCCAGCGCCTGCTGCTTCGACCATTTCAAAACGGCTTCTGCCGATTCTTTTGAAATGTGGGGATAGCCTTCGAGAAATCTTGCAAGCGAACTATATCGAACATAGTCGAACAGGATGGAAACCGGCACTCTCGTTCCTCGAAAAACAGGTGCGCCGCTCATTCTTTCAGGGTCGGAGTGGATGAAGTCGTGAATGTTGATTTTCATGCCGAGGAAAGTTTTAGTTGAAAGTTGCCACCTGAATTCCCAAGTGCCGCCTTTTTGTTCCGGCTGTCGCCAAAAGTACATTTTCCTTTCGACCGCCAAGTTTGAAAAATTTCACCGCTAAAGAACTGATTTTCAATTTTCTACCTGCCACTTTTTCAAAAATAATCTTGAAAAAGCTTCTTTTTTGTCTTTGCACTGCCACGAGCGGTGCGGCACTTTTGCACCATCTCAAAAACTCGAGCGCATTTCATCTTTCATCTTAAACTCACGACATGAAAAAGACAGGTTTTTTTGGTTGGGCTTTGGGCTGGGCGGTTTGCTTGGCTTTGGTTTTTCACGGTTTGGAAGTTCAAGGGCAGGGATGGTGGAAAACATACGGATATGAAAATAGGGATGAAGGAGGTTATCTTTTACCAACAGAGTTTCAAGTAGCCTCGGCAACTGCTGATGGAGGAGTTTTAGTAGCTACAACATTGAATTACAATCCTTTCCCGGATACTTTGCCTTTTTATCTTTTCAAAACAGACGCAATCGGAAACGTCCTGGTTGAAAAAACCGTCAGCGGGAACGGCGCTATTTTTCCGTATGACATGGAACTGCTCCAAGATGGAGGCTTCATTATCAGTGGGTTAATTATTTCGCCCACAAATAAATTTTCCGCCCTTTTGCTGAGGCTGGATGCCGAATTGAATACTGTTTGGCTAAAGTCCTACAACTTAGATACATTAAATGGCGTGCATGGATGCTCAGTTGTTCCTACTTCTGACGGTGGTTTTGCAATGACTGGCTATATGGATTGGTTTCCTGATTCGGAATATGCCGTACTTATCAAAACTGATGCGGCCGGTAACCTTATTTGGACAAATGTTTTTACCTCACCTGTAGGCTTCAACCGAGCCAGAGCATTCGATTTAATGGTGACACCTGAAAACGAATATTATTTGACTGGATGGGCGCAGAATATCCAATCTACAGGATACGACTTATTTCTTGTAAAAGCGGACAGTTTAGGACAGCTCGTTTGGCAACAATCTTTTGGAAATCCTGAACATCCAATAGTGGGCATATCAATAACTTCTGGACAGAATGGTGATATAATTATTGCAGGCGAAGCTTGGGGGATGTTTCCATTCTGCTGGAAAGTCAACACAAATGGTGAATTGCTTTGGGAAAAGGCTTGGGAAAACCTGGCACAAGGCTTCGGTGGAGCGTCGTTGTTTGACGTTCTCGCCAAACCAGGTGGAGGATATTACCTCTTGGGTTATTTGACTGACCCATTTGGTGACGACAAGAATATTCTTGTCATTCAAATGGACGAAAATGGAGAGCAAATTTGGCTCAAAGGTTTAGGTAAGGATGAGTCTGAGGTTGGCACCAACTTCGTCCAATTGTCAAATAATTCCATTGTGATTTGTGGAACTGTGGAGAAACCGCTGTTCAGCTTGAATACTCAAACTGATGTGCTGCTTGTCAAAGTGGATTCCCTCGTCAACCTTTTTACTTCTTCAATTGAAGGCACTGTTCACCAAGACCTTGAATTTGATTGCCAATCTGATTCATCTGAAGTGTCTCTCGCCGACTGGCTTGTTCAAGCGGCTGGCAACTTTACTTTTTATTCAGTGACAGATTCGACTGGCTATTTTTCAATGCCAGCAGATACGGGTATTTATGAAGTCCGAGTTATCCCACCTGGTATTTACTGGAACGTCTGCGACAGCCCAACAACCGTCTCAGTCACTGCCTTTTACGATACAACCCACCTCGATTTCCCCGTCAACCCCGAATGGCTCTGCCCCTACCTCGAACTCGACCTCTCCACCCCCTTCCTCCGCCGCTGCTTCGACAACACCTACACCCTCCACTACTGCAACCACGGCACCATCCCCGCCCAAAACGCCTCCGTCCAAATCATCCTCGACCCCTGGCTCACCTACCTTTCCAGCACCCTCCCCCTCGCCGCCCAAAGCGGCGACACCCTCTTTTTCAACCTCGGTGAAGTGCCGGTCAACGACTACGGCAGCTTCCAATTCACCGCCCACCTCGACTGCGACAGCACCATTTTGGGGCAAACGCACTGCACCGAAGCGCACATTTTCCCCGACTCGCTTTGCATCCCGCCCAGTGCGGCGTGGGACGGCAGCAGCGTCGAAGTGGACGTGCAATGCACGGGCGACAGCGTGGTTTTCACCATTTCCAACACGGGCGACGAGGGCATGACCGCCCCGCTCGGCTACATCATCATCGAAGACCAGATTGTGTTGATGACCAATGAGTTCCAACTCGGCGCAGGCGAGTCCACGACCATTTCCGTGCCCGCCGCCGGCTCGACTTTGCACCTCGAAGCGCAGCAATCGCCCGACCATCCGAGCGGCGTCGCCAGCACCGGGGCGACGGTGGAGGGTTGCGGCGGCTGGCTCAGTCTCGGCTTTTTCACGCAGTTGCCGCTGGACGACCCCAGTCCTTTCGTGGACATTGACTGCCAGCAAAACGTGGGCAGCTACGACCCCAACGACAAACAAGCCTTCCCGGCGGGCTTCACCGAGCAGCACCTCATCGAGCCGGAGCAGGACATCGAATACCTGATTCGCTTCCAAAACATCGGCACCGACACGGCTTTCAAAGTCGTCGTCGTGGACGTTTTGCCGCCGGAACTCGACCTGACGACCGTGCGCCCCGGCGCTTCGAGCCACCCGTATTCGTACTCGGTGACGCCGGAGGGCTGGCTGGTTTTCACCTTTGAAAACATCCTCTTGCCGGACAGCACGACCAACGAGGCTGCCTCGCACGGCTTCATCCGCTTCCGGGTTTCGCAGCGCCCCGGCAACGGCTGGGGGCACGTGATTCAGAACACGGCGCTGATTTATTTCGACTTCAACCTGCCGGTGCAGACGAACACTTACGTGCATCGGGTGGGGCAGATTTTTCCGTGGACGCTGGTCAGGACGGAGCCGGAACCGCTGGCGCAGCACCGCTTGCGCATTGTGCCTAATCCATTGACGGAGAGCGCCTTGCTGCAAGTAGAAGGCATCGAGCCGGGCAAGCTGCGATTGATTTTGACGGACGCAACCGGGCAGGTTTTGCGCATCGAAGAGGCGGTTGGGACGGCGGTGGAATTGCGGCGGGGAGAGCTGGCGAGCGGGGTTTATTTTTTCAGGTTGGAGTTGGATGGGGTGTTTATTTCTGGAGGGAAATTGATGGTGAGGTGAGGTCAGCCTGAATTTTCAACTTCAACTTAACGTCGGCAGGGTTCACAACCCTGCCGACGTTTTTTTTGCTTCAAAACGGCTACCTTTGGACAGCCAAGAGAAACTTCACGACATGACGAAAGAAGAACTTGAAAAACAAATGTATCATCTGCTGAATCAAATAACGGTTGCGGGGATATTTGAAGTAGAACTCGTAAAAAAATGGGGGAGAGACGGCTACGAAAAATTCATTGATGACCGGCTCGACAAATACAATGATTTGCGCAAAATGTACAGGGAACTCTGACTTCAACTAAAAATTAACTGCCATGACTTCTAAACATCAAGCATTTTGGGAAAAGCATGACCAAGAAAAAAACCATTTCCGGCAACTCTTGCTGATGAAGGATTACATGTTGAGCCTGAGTGCCGAAGACCTTACCGACTTCATGGACGAACCCATTCGAAGCTTAACGCAAGCCGCTAAAGAAAAGCAACTGACGCCTGACCAGCGCAAACGGTTGATGAAAATGCTCGACGACTTCATCGAGCTAAAAGCGCCGCAGTTGGCTTGATGGTTAAATGGCTGAATGGCTACGCACCCATTCAGCCATTTAACCATCAAGCCATTTAACCATTTAGCAGTTCGCCGGAAATTGGTGTAATTCGTCCCTCGAATTCACCAATCAAAACGACAGGCGAACATGACCAAACTTTCCTTCTTCCTCTTTCTCCTCCTCTCCCTTTTCCCTGAAAATCAATCCCTTGCGCAAGCAGCCGAGCGCCCGCAAAAGGTCTTCACCGGCGTCTATCTGATGAACTTGTACGACATCAGCCTCGATGAACACAGCTACAAAGCTGACTTTTACGTCTGGTTCAAATGGAAAGGCGACCTCGACCCGACCGACATCGAATTTGTCAATGCCGTGGAAAAATGGGGAATGACTTCCACCCCTTTTGAGGACAGCATCCTGACCTTGCGAGACGGCTGGAATTACCAGGGTTTCCGAGTGGAGAGCCGCTTTTTTCATCCCTTCGTCCTCGACCGTTTTCCGTTGGAAAAGCATCACTTAGAAATTCACATCGAGCACCCGGATTACCCGGTGGACTCGCTGATTTTTCTGCCGGACACGTCCTCGTCCGTGAGCCTCGCAGCGAGCAAGCCGCCCGGCAAATCTGTCTTTTTCCGCCCCGACCTTTTGCTCGCAGGCTGGAATATTCTCGGCGCAGATTTGCAGCAGAAAGAACACGCCTACGGCACCGACTTCGGCAATCCAGACAACCCCGCCAGCACTTTTTCCGACTTGGTTTTCACCTTCCGGCTCGGCAGACCCGTCAGCTATTTTTTGCTAAAACTGCTGCTGCCGCTCACGATTGTCATGTTTGCCGCCTTCGGGGCGCTGCTGTTTTTTCCAAGCTACGTCGAAGCTCGCATCAGTTTGCCGGTGGGCAGCTTGCTCACGGCGGTCTTTTTGCAACAGAGCTATTCGAGCGCCTTGCCCGACGTGGGCTACATGGTTTTGATGGATAAAATTTACCTGCTCGCTTATTTGCTCATCGCCGCATTGCTGCTGCAACTCATCGTGACGGGCAACAAAATCAGGCGATTTAAAAAGGAAGGAGTGGATTATCCACGCATCAAGCGGAAGGAAAAAAGGCTGGCGTGGGGGTTTGCGGGGGTGTACGTGGTGGGGGTTTTGATGCTGGTTTGGCTGGCTTGAGCGAAGAAATGTCATCCCGATAAAAATTTCATTTTTATCGGGATGACATTTCTAAGCCGTCCCTCCCCCCAACGTTAGGTATCCCACCAAGAAAAGTGAGTATTTCTTAAACCTGTGTCGCAACCCAACTTTGCGCCCGCCAAATTGGAACAGCCCTGCTTCAAGCGATTTGGCGCAAAGAAAAATGTACCGAAAAAACAGTTTCGCACCTTTCATTTTTTTCCTCCTGGCTGCTACCCGCCTCGCCGCCCAGACTGACTCCCTCCGCCAGCCGACCTGGCTGGAACGCAGCGAATTCGAGGTTTTTGGCGTCATCAATTACTACAATTTCGACTGGCAAACCGACAGCGTCCGGCGCAATGCCATTGACAATGAGCGGCTTGTAATCGAATACAGCTACAACCGCACCGACCGTTTGCGCTTCAACACGGAAATCGAATTCGAGCACGGCGGCACGGGCGTTTCCGTCGAGTTCGACCGTTTCGAGGAGTTTGGGGAGTTTGAGTTCGACATTTCCAAAGGCGGGGAAGTGTGGGTCGAGCAGATGAATTTGGAGTTCAGCCAGGGTGAGCCGCTCGGTTTTATTGTCGGCAGATTTCGGGTGCCGATTGGCTTGGCTTTCGAGCGGGAAGAACCGACCGACTATCCCACGGCTACCTTTTCCGAAGCCGAAGCTGCCATTTTGCCCAACAATTGGACGGAAACAGGACTGGCGCTGACCGGGCGAATCGGCAATGGCTACCGCAATCTTCGTTACCAACTGGCGCTCGTCAACGGATTGGACAACAGCGCTTTCAACTCTGCCAACTGGATAAAACGAGGTAACCAGCGCCGCTTCGAGCTAATCAATGCGCAAAGTTTTGCGCTCTGCGCCCGCACCGATTTTTACGATGACAAGGGAAACCTGGCTGGCATCAGCGCCTATTTTGGCAACACGACCGGCAATCGTCCCAAGCCCGATTTGCAAACGGAAGCCCCCTTGCTGCTGCTGGATTTTCACTGGATGTGGCGCTACAAAAACCTATTTTTCAATGGGTTGGCGCTCTGGGGAAGTTTGAGCGATTCGGAAGCTGTCACCAACGCCAATCGCAATTTGTCGAACAACCTGAACGTAAAGCGCACCCCCGTCGGAGCCGTTGCGCTGGCGGGTTTCGCCGAAATCGGGGCGGACATTTGGAAACATCCTTCTGTTTTTCAACCATCCGAAGAGGCATCGTTAAGCGCCTACCTGCGAGCGGATTATTACGATACCATGTTCAAAACGGAGGGGCAGGTTTTCAATAATCCCCGCTGGGAGCGGCGCTCGGCGACGCTCGGTTTCGTCTATGAAGCCTTGTACAACGTGCAATTAAAAATGCAATACACCCTGCGGAAAGTCGGCGCTGCCGCCCCGACGAGCGTCAACGGCGGAACGCTGGAAAAGACGTTCGTGGTGGGTATGGCGTTCGAGTTTCCGTAGTTGATGAAGGTTTGGAGGTTTAGAGAGGCTTAAAGTATGTTTTGAATTCAAAGCGCAGCCAATCCGCCACCACCCCCAACCCCTAAAGGGGGGCTGACCCTGCTAAAATTCAACTGTCGAAACATGGCTCAACAGTTGAATTTTAGCAGGGGTCAGCCCCCCTTTAGGGGTTGGGGGGTGGTGGCGGATTGGCTGCGCTTTGAATTCAAAACAGACTTTAAGCCTCTCTAAACCATCATCAACCTTTCAATTAAATCACTCGAAATGAGCAAATTAAATCACCTCTTTTTTGTTTTCACCGTCCTCGCTTTCGCCGCCTGCGGCGATGACGAGCAAGCGCCGGTAACTGAAGATTACCAGTCCGTTCTTGCCAACCTCGGCAACAACGTGATTCTCAAAACCTACGACGACCTGCGGGACGCAGCGGCTGCTTTGCAAAGCGCCACCGCTGCCCTCGAAGCCGACCCGACTGCCGCCAATCTGGAAGCCGCAAGAGCTGCCTGGGTCGCCGCCCGCTCGCCGTGGGAGCAATCGGAGGGTTTTCTTTTTGGGCCCGTTGACCAGGAGGGTCTCGACCCTTCGCTCGACTCGTGGCCCGTCAACGTCACCGACCTCGACAACGTGCTGGCAAGCGGCAGCGCCCTGACGCCTGAATTTTTGGAGGCGCAGGAAGGCACGCTCAAAGGTTTTCACACCATCGAGTACCTGCTCTGGGGCGAAAACAGCAGCAAAACAGTGGCTGAATTTACCGCCAGGGAATTCGAATACCTCGCCGCCGCTGCCGCCGTGCTGTCGGATGACGCTTCCACTTTAGCCAATTTGTGGGAACCCGCAGGCGGGAACTACATCGCCAACGTGGTCAATGCGGGTGAGAGTGGAAGCATTTACGTCAGTCAAAAATCGGCGCTGGAAGAAATCGCTAACGCCTTGATTATCATCGCCGACGAGGTGGGCAACGGCAAAATCAACGACCCCTTCGTGCAGCAGGATTTGACGCTGGAGGAGAGCCGTTTCAGCGCCAACTCAAAGGCCGACTTCGCCGACAACATTCGCAGTGTGCGCAACATTTACACCGGCAAGTACCTCGGCAATGGCGACGGAAAAGGCATTTCCGGAATTATTGCTGAAAAAAATGCGGCGCTCGACACGCAAGTCTTTGCGGAAATTGACGCCGCCATTTCTGCCATCGAAGCTATTCCGGGCACGTTCAGCGATGCGGTTTTTAATGCTCCGGCAGCGGTGAGCGAGGCGCAGCAGAAGGTGCGGGATTTGCAGAGTACGCTGGAAGGTGAGGTGTTGCCTATCGTTAGCAATCTTTAACCGGCAACCCGGAAGCCGGTTATCTGAGAAATCATTTTGAACTGTTCTTTGCCGCTTGCGTGTCGCTTTTGTCATCCTCAAAGAGGAACCGTCCACGTCCCAAGCCCGTCTGGCTGAGTCGCTTTTGTCATCCTCGAAGAGGAACCGTCCTGCAACACGCAAGCGGCAGGACGGTTCCTCTTCGAGGATGACAAAAGCGACTCCGCCAGACGTGAAAGACAACCTCCAAACTACATTTTCCGCTATGAAAAAAATTACGCTCGCTTCTTTTTCGCTGCTGCTTTCGCTGGCATCCTGCCAAAAAGACGACGACGCCAGCCCCGCCGCTGACGAGCATCTGGCAGGCGGCGAAACGACCATTTTCAGCGCCGGGCCCGACGCTTTCACCTTTCCGCTGGCAAATCTCGACGACGCCGGTTTGCAGCGCCACGCCGAGGCAGACGCCGCTTTCGGGCAGCAATTCGTCACTTACCCGGCGACGATTTTTGGCGGGTTGGGGCCCGTTTTCAACCAAAATGCCTGCGAAAGTTGCCACGTGCGCAACGGTCGCTCGCAGCCGCCTGCCTCGACCGGAGACCCGGCGAGTGGTTTCCTGCTCAGACTCAGCCTGCCGGGTGCGGGAGCGCATGGCGAGCCACTTGCCGTGCCTGGTTTTGGTGGGCAATTGCAGACCAAAGCCATTTTTGGTGAAGCGCCAGAGGGTTTGCTTTCGATGAGCTTCGTGCAGGAAATCGTGGAATTTTTGGACGGCAGCACGGTGACTTTGCAGCGCCCGGTTATTTCTATTGAAAATGCCTACCAACAACTACCGCAAGACCTGCTCACATCGCTTCGCAATGCGCCGCCGGTGCATGGGTTGGGCTTGCTGGAAGCCATTTCGGAAGCAGATATTTTGGCGGGAGTTGATGAAAACGACAGCAATGGCGACGGCATCAGCGGCAAAGCCAACCTGGTTTGGGATGTGAAAGGGCAAAAAATGTCGCTGGGTCGCTTCGGCTGGAAAGCAGGAAATCCAACTGCCGAGCAGCAAACGGCGGCAGCTTTCAACAACGATATGGGCATCACGAACTCTTATTTCTCCGCTGAAACCTGCGACGGGCAAGCCAATTGCCAAACCGGGCTGAACGATGAGTTGGACGTGAACGATGATTTTTTGGAAGTCACCGCCTTTTATTTTCAAACCCTCGGCGTGCCTGCCGCTCGCAACTTGAAAGACTCGCAGGTGAAAAAAGGGAAGGCGCTTTTTGCCGAAGCGAAATGCAGCAGTTGCCACGTGCCAAGCCACCAAACCGGCAGCCACGCCATCGCCCAGCTTTCCAACCAGACCATTTTTCCGTACACCGACCTGCTCCTGCATGACATGGGCGAAGGGCTTGCCGACCACCGCCCGGAATTCCTGGCAGACGGCAACGAATGGCGCACTCCCCCACTCTGGGGCATCGGGCTAACAAAAACCGTGAATCCAAAAGCTACTTTCCTGCACGACGGGCGGGCAAAGACGCTGGAAGAAGCCATCCTTTGGCATGGCGGCGAAGCGGAGGCGTCGAAGGAATTTTACAAAAAATTGAGCAAGGAGGAGCGAGCGGCGATGGTGGCATTTTTGGAGGCGCTTTAGTTTTCTGGCTCAAAGCTGACAGGTGGAAAACGAAAAGGGGCGGTTGGATTTTTCCTTGGGGAAAAAAAAAAACCCCCCGTTTGGTTTTGCACAGTGCGAAAAAAGGACATTCGTTGTAGCGTCGGAAAG
>CAZHLB010000190.1:0-9845 GCA_964533005.1 uncultured Saprospiraceae bacterium | reverse complement strand
GGCGCCGGGACCCAGGTCAATCAGCCAATCCGCCGCCAGCATGATTTCCTTGTCATGTTCGACGACGAGGACGGAATTGCCGATTTCGGTGAGTTCCCGCAGGGCTTCGATGAGGCGCTGGTTGTCCCGCTGGTGCAAGCCGATGCTGGGTTCGTCGAGGATGTAGGTGATGCCGGTGAGTTGCGAGCCGATTTGCGTGGCGAGGCGGATGCGCTGGCTCTCGCCGCCGCTCAGGGTGCGGGCGGTGCGGTTGAGGTTGAGGTAGTCCAAACCGACGTGCAGCAGGAAGCCGAGGCGCAGGCGGATTTCTTTCAGGACGTCTTTGCCGATGGTCAACTGCCTGTCGGTCAGGTGGTTGTCGAGGTCGAGCATCCAGGTTTGCAGGCTGGCGATGTCCATTTCGCTCAGTTCGGCGATGTTTCGCTCGGCGATTTTGAAGTGCAGGCTTTCCTTTTTCAGCCGTTGCCCCTGGCAGTCGGGGCAGTTGTCAACGGTCATGAATTCCTCCGCCCACTGCCTGATTTTTTCGCTGGTCGTGTCCTCGTACCAACGTTTGAGTTGGTTCACCAAGCCCTCGCTCGGCAAGTTATAGACGTACTCGTTTTCCGACCAGGCGACATTGTATTTGAAGGTGGTGTCGCCGCCGTGCAAAATAGTGTCCAGCCCCGCTTGGGGGATGTCTTTGACGGGCGTCGAAAAACTGAAGCCATACTTTTTGGCAATCTCCCGCAATTGCTTGAACGTATAGTTTTCCCGCACTTCGCCGAAGGGGGCGATGCCTTCCTCGTTGATGCTTTTCGAGGGGTCGGGAATGACCTTCGCCATGTCCACCGCATTGATTTGACCCAAGCCTTTGCAGGTGGGGCACCAGCCGTAGGGGGAGTTGAAGGAGAAGGTGTTGGGGGAGGGTTCTTCGTAGCTCAAGCCGCTTTCGGCGTCCATCAAGTGTTTTGAAAAGGTATGAGGTATGAGGGATGAGGGATGATTGGCGTCGGGGTCATTCATCCCTCGTTCCTCATCCCTCATTCCTAAAATCATAATCAATCCATTGCCCATTTTAAGGGCGGTTTGCAACGAAGAAACGATGCGCTCCTGCCGCTCCTTCGACACGGTGAGGCGGTCAATCACAAGTTCGATATCGTGGACTTTGTAGCGGTCGAGTTGCATGTCGGGCGTGATGTCTTTCACCTCGCCGTCCACCCGAACCTTCGTGTAACCTTGCTTGCGCACCTGCTCGAACAGTTCCCGGTAATGCCCCTTGCGACCCCGAATCATCGGCGCCAGCAGCAGCGCCTTCCGCCCGGCGAACTGCGTGAGGATGGCTTCCACCATCTGGTCTTCGTTGTAGCGCACCATTTTTTTGCCGGTCACATGCGAGTACGCCTCGCCGACCCGTGCGAACAGCAGACGCATAAAATCATACACTTCCGTGATGGTGCCGACGGTGGAGCGAGGATTGCGCCCGGTGGTTTTTTGCTCGATGGAAATGACGGGACTCAGCCCGGTTATCATTTCCACCTCCGGTCGCTCCATGTCGCCGATGAACTGTCGGGCGTAGCTGGTGAACGTTTCCATGTAGCGGCGCTGCCCTTCGGCGTAGATGGTGTCGAAAGCGAGGGAAGATTTCCCGCTGCCGCTGATGCCGGTGATGACCACGAGGCGGTTGCGGGGGATGCGGACGGAGACGTCTTTGAGGTTGTGCTCACGGGCGCCGATGACTTCGATGAAGTCTTCGTCATTGCTGATTGTTGATTGTTGATTGTTGGTTGGGACGGGGGGCACTTTTGCTTTTTGACTTTCGACTTCCCGAGTTTTCGGGACAGGTTTTGACTTTTTTGGCATGGTGGAAAATGTTAGCCGGGTTGCTGCATGTCTGGATGGCGGAGGGCGAAGGTAGATAGATTTTGAGTTAGGTTTGTTCTACATTCAGGCAAGCGGGGCTAACTTTGTCTCGCCGCCGGGCTTTAAAAAACGGCTGAACTTTTAAAAAATAGAACCATGACAGAGGGTCACTTGGAATATTTTAAAATCAAGAACTTCAAGCGGTTTGAAGAATTGGAACTGGATGATTTAGGGCAGTTCAATTTAATTACTGGAGATAACAACGTGGGCAAGACCTCGGTGCTTGAAGCGTTGCTTGTAGGCGGTGTCTATTACGACCAAATATTCTGGGCGTTACATAGGACACTGAACATCAGAGGATTGGAATTAAATGCCAAAGTGGAATACAACAAGGAAGGAAAAATCACCAATATTAAATTCCCCGAAGAAAATTACTTGACATTCTTGCAAAATGACTTCTCTAAACGGACGACATTTTATCTGAGATATGCAGGCAAAGGTTACAATAATGAGTATTGGTTTCAGAGTTTCAACAGGGCGCAAATGGTCGAAAAAATAGCCAAAAATCAAGCTCCTGAAACCTTGCTTATGACAGCGCCATTAAATGCCAAATACTTTGTCGAGCATAAGTCTTGGGGCGATGATGCTTCCAATTTTACCTGGCTGCATTTTGAAGAATTAAATTTTAGACCGACTAATCAAGCTGAAAATATAAGCTTCTCTTTTATTCCTGTTTCACAAGACAATGCGGCATACCTGAGTAATAAATTCGGAGAATTATATCTTCGGGCAAATCCAACATTGAGTAAAAAAGTTGATTTTGAATTGGCTGAATACATGAGGATTCTAATACCGGATATTGACGAATTAAGACCTGCCGGCTCACCATCTGCACTATATGTTGGATTAAAAGGAACTGATGAGCGAGCGCTACTCAATGAATTTGGTGATGGCGTTGTGCGACTGACTCGCTTGCTGTTCCATCTTTATGGAATGCAAGAAAGGTCAAGGTTAATGATTGACGAAATAGACACTGGCATCCATCATAGCCGAATGAAGGACTTTTTGAAGTGCCTTGTCAAATTAGCTGAGAAGAAAAATATTCAGTTATTTATGACCACCCATAGCCTCGAATGTCAAGAAGCCTTCGCCGAAGTTTTTGAAGACCCCGACATGGTGCATCTGCAATCCGAATTCCGCAACATCACCCTCGTCGAAGCGCTCGACCACTCTATAAAACCCTTCATCTACAACTATCAACAATTATCTGAAAACCTCGACCTCGGCATCGAAACAAGAGGACGAAAACTCGCATGAAAACACTCCACTTTTGGGTCGAAGGCGTCGCCGACCAAAAATTGCTCGCTGACTTGCTGAAGACATGGTTCGGCATCAATTTTCAGGGAGATTTAAAGCCAAACCAAACGTGGAAAGGCATGGATGCCCCCAACCAATTCAGCATTTTGCTCGCATCGTTGGGCGGCGTCGAAGGCATCAGACCGGAGAAAAAGAAGAATGACTTTGACCAAAACACCGTCCAGGGAATTCCAAACATTGTCTTTTTGGACGCCGACGATAATTTCCAAGCCAGGAAAACGGAAGTTGAAAACTACCGGCAGCAGATGCAATTCGACTTTTTTCTGTTGCCTGACCACCAAAGTCCCGGCGACTTGGAAACTTTGCTGGAAGGTATCATCAATCTCGACAATCAGCCCATATTCCATTGCTGGAACGACTATGAAACTTGCCTCCGGGGTCAGAACAATCTCCAATCCCCCAATGGAAACTTCACGTTGCCTGCCCGAAAAACGAAAATCTATGCCTACCTCGAAGCCTTGTTTGGCGAGACGAAAAAGCAAAAGGAACTTATCAAAGAGGCGAGCCGGGATTACACGTTGACTGCCCATTGGAATTTGAACAGCCCGGTTTTGTTGCCTTTGAGGCAGTTTTTGGAAGGGTATTTCAGGTGAGGCATTCCTCCAAAAGCAATTGAGGCTGTATCATAAGTCAATTTGAAAATGAAGTGGCAGAATATCTCACGCAAAGACGCAACATCGCCAGGCAATGATTTGGATTTGTAGGGTCGTTGAGTCGTTGAGTGAAATCATATTTGGCGACCCTTTTCAAAAATTGACTTATGAGACAGCCTCAATTGGAAAAGGCTGTCGTTGGGTAAATTTTGCAGCAGGTTGCTGCAAAATTGAGCAGGTTGCCAGACAAAGATTTGCTCGTCATTCGGGATTTGATTGCGCAGTATTTATTAGAAAGGACGTTTGAAATTGCCAACTCGGAGTGAGACAGGCGGGCTATTCAGAAAAATCTATTTCAAGTAGATAAACGTTTCTTACTTTCGTAAAAAAATCAGCCAATGAATTCAGCAACCGCAACAGCGCCAATCAATTTGGAAGCCAGGAAAATCCACCTCATCATGAAAATTGCTCAAACTAAAGACGAGCAATTCGTGAGTTACTTGGAAGACCTCATTTTGGAGGAAGACACGAGCGTTCCCGCACTGACGGCAGAAGAATGGACGCTGGTGGAAGAAAGGCTGGCGAGTTTTCAGCAGCACCCCGACTTGTTTATTACAGTGGAACAATTGGAGGAAAAACTCAAAAAAATGAAATGAACCACGGCATCATTATCCTACCCGCCGCCGAGTCCGACATGGTAAATGCTTTCCTTTGGTATCGCAAACAATCGCCCGGGCTGGAGTGGAAATATTGGGACGCCATTCTTGAGACTTTCATCCGCATTCAAAAATATCCTACTCATTTCACGCCCGTATCTGCCGATGTTCGGATGGCATTTGCCAAGCGGTTTCCTTACAAAATCATATTCAACCACAACCAACTTATGCAGCGGGTGGAAATCATTTTTACACCGAAATAATGGACAATTGGATTCAGTGTGTCAGGAACGGGCAGTCCACAAATGATTGCTACCCAATCAACGTACCTCCCGAAAACGAATACGCAGAAATGCTATCCACGAGGATACACCTCATCAGGGAACATATTCTTAGCCAAGCTTCCTGAAAGCTATCGGACAATTACCGAAAGTTTTCGCATTTTAGCATCTTACCCAAACCGCCTACTTTCGTTTTTCAAATAAGCAAGCCAAGCCATGAGTGAAGTCCTCCACATCAACCTCGAAGCCCTGAACGAAGCCTTCGTTCAGGATATAAAAAAGCAGTACGGCGCTGTCGAGGTGAAAATCAGCATTCAAAAAACACCGGAAAACTGGCTTCCATACCTTTCCTCCAACCGCAGCATTGATTTCAAGCAAACGAGCATCGAGCGTTGAGTCGCCATCTCCCTATTTCTTCCCTTTCACCATTTCCTCGATTGCCGTGACAAGCGTGTATTCCAAATTCCCAATGAAATGCTCGCAAGCGACCCTTTGCCGCAACATAAGTCCCAATTTTAAAGGGTCAATGCCTTCTTCGTAAAAATATACGGGGATGCGCTCGATGACAGGCAGCGGGCGGTGCTTTTCCATCTCCATAAATTGAAACAGTGCCCTTTGCATTTCACCCTGGCTCATGCCTTGTTTTTGCCATTGCTTTACCATGTTGGGAATATCTTCCGGGTCTTTGACAACGATTTGGTCTGGTCGAAACAAGGACGCCAAATCCATCAGCTCCTTTTGATTTTCCGGCGTCCCTTCGTACAGGGTATTGCAGATATCCAAGCTTGTAATTTTTGCGTGTTTTCGACTCAGGTGCTTGTCGAAAAACTCAACGGCAAACCAAGCCCGCTCGATGCTGCGCACGAGGATGACGAGTTGCCCGGCTTCGGGATGGAGGGAAATGTTGCCCAAGACGACAGACTCTCCCGGCGGAAGGGTTGCTTCCACCTTAAAAGCCCCTTTGGTTTCATCGCCGAGATGCCATTTGAAAGTATTGCGCTGGCTCGCTGCTTCGACGCATTTCAACGCATCGAGTGATTGCAGGACGCCTGCCGGATGTGTCACCTTGTAATGAAGCTGTACCGGCTGCACCAATTCGCCGGTGAAGGTGGTCAGGAAGCCTTTTTGAGCCTTTGGCTCTGGGTGCGGCTGGCGGTGGTGCCTTCTATTAAAAAACGAACCTGTTTTCATGGATAAATTTTATGCCCTGCCTTCATCGCTCCTTCGATGGTTCCGTCGAGCAACTCGCTGCCAGGAAAGAACCATTCATTCGCATCGTAGGCTTCCCGGCTGTATTTGAATACTGCAAAACTCCATTTGCTCATGTCGCCCGTCCATTCCAGTCGCCCGATTTTAGTTTCGGTTTCAGGCGCCGTGTTAATCATGGAAGACGAAAGACCTAACAGCCGGGCTGCCAAGCTCAGCGCATTATTTGTCATTCTCTTGTCGTCCATTCTGGAGAGGTAGCAATATTTAGTCTTGAAAACCACTTGGTATTGGGTGCGGGCTTTTTTGTTATAAGCCTCCACGATTTGTTGAACGGCATGTTGAACATCCAGTGGAACCGTGTTTTTTGCCATGATGCAATTATTGATTGAATGATAAGAAAGAGATGATTTTCTCTCAATAAATCATCTCTTTCCAAAAGGTCATTTTATCCCATATCCACCATCGTTATTATCGGATATTCCTTATCGAACTCCTGCGGGTTGTAAAACCGCCAGTAAAAATGCCGGTCTCGCCAGGCATCGACTTCGGAGGCGGCGTGAGGATTCTCAAAATTTTTATTGCCAAAAGTTTGCAGCATATATTCAGCGACCCTGGGCTGGTAATTAGCGAGCAGGTCGTAAAAAAGGTCAACTTTTTCATCGTGCGTGAGGCTGCCTTTTTTCAGCAAAATCATGGTTTCCCGGATGTCTTGCAGCGTAATCATGCCAATGCCTTCGATGAATATCATCCCGAAATCATGCCCTTTGGGCAGGTCGCTGAAGTCAGCGATTTCAGGGTTGCCGAATTTGCGCCTGTATTCTTCCCGCCGCCTTTGAAAGTCTGCTTCGTTGCCGCCGAGGCGTTTGTGATAAAACTGAAAAAAGTCATTCATGCCTTCTTGCAATTTCTGCTGGCTGCCAAACCAAGCCAGCGGGCTGCCGAAGAAATCCACGAAAGCCTTGTACATCAGGCCGGTGGTTTCCGCCATTTTATTCAGCCTTTCTTCCGGGTAAATCCAGGGCGTTTTGGACTGCTTGTATTTTTCTTTTTCCACCGCTTCCGGTTCCATTTCCCCGCCCATCATCGTGCCCGTCAGCATCCATTCGCCTTCCCATTGCAGCAGGTTCATGATGAAATACGTCTCGCCAGGAATGCCTATGTCGCCCTTTTTTACGGACTTTTTTGCCACCCAATACTGTCGGTCAGTGGTCATGTGCGTAAATAAATAATGGTCTTTTTCTTCCCCATCATATCGGTAAGTTCCTTCGTGGCGAAACTGCAATTCGGCAATTTCCACTCTTTTCGTTTCTGCGCATTTTGCCACTCTTGCCAACCACTCCGGCGCATTCAAGGCGGCGAAGGAGCAACGTTTGGAGTATAAAAAATCTTCCTGCAAAGTGTAAAGCATCGGCTTCACCATTTCAGGATAAAGGCGACTCTCTTCTGCTTTCAGGAATTCGTCCATTTCCTTTTTCAATACCTTTCCCAATTCCCAACCCATGAGGTAGGAATCCGTGCCCACCCAGGCGAGTTTCGTTTTTACATCGAAAAAATCATGTCCCGCTTCAATCGTCAAAAACGAGTCGTAAAAATCCGTCGCCGGCACTTCCTCGATTTGCGCTTCGAGCAGTTCGTAAATTTCTTCCGCCAAATTCAATATCGTGGGGCTGTCGGGCGCATAAATTTCGGTGTCGAGGCATTTGGTTTTGAAGTGCCAAATCAGGTAGGCAAAATCCTCCACGTTCAGGTAATCGGAGTCGTATTCAGACAGGTCGTAAAATGGCAGCCGGTAGCCGTGCAACTCCAGGTTGCAATCGGTGAAAGCCTTCCAGACGCCAATCTCGCTGACAAAATCCTCGAAATAGGACACGAGCATGCAGGCAAGTTCCTTGCGCAATTCCCGGTCAACTTCACCGCTGTCGAACCAGTCCTTGCGCTCATTTAGCAAATGAAAAACATCGTTGCACAAGGGCAAAAAAGCCCGGTCGTAAGACGTGGACGTGGAATATGGCTTGCTTTTCATCCAATCCAGGATGGAAATTCCTGCGGAAGTTCTGGCGGGTGGGAGCTTTCTCTTCATATTTTTCAATTTTTGCGAGTGCGGCAATTTAGACGGTAACTTCAAGTTACCGCCTAAATTGAGGCGCTAAATTATTCAAGCCGAGCGGTAGGTTGATTTGATTTTTTCGGAGAAAAAATCAAATCAACCCACCGCTCGCTAAAAAAATCACCCGCTCATGTCGCAAAACGAAGACCACCTCCGCCGCACCCTCTCCCCCCTCCTCCTCTGGGGTCTCGGCGTCGGCTACGTCATCTCCGGCATGTACTTCGGCTGGAACCTGGGACTGGAAAAAGGCGGAACCCTGGGTCTCGCCGTCGCCACCTTTTTCATCATCATCCTCTACGTCACCTTCACGTTCAGCTACACGGAATTGGCTTGCGCCATCCCAAAAGCGGGCGGCGCATTCGATTATGCGCTGCGGGCGTTGGGCAAAGACTGGGGCTTCCTCGGCGGCATGGCGCAGAACATCGAGTTCATTTTTGCGCCGCCTGCCATTGCATTTGGCATCGGGGCGTACCTGCATATTTTTCTGCCGGGTGTGCCGGTGCTGGCGATTGCCGTTTTTTCCTACCTCATTTTCACCGCTTTGAACATTTATGGCGTGAAGGAGGCAGCTTCTTTCGCACTGCTGGTAACGGTTGTAGCAGTCGTTGGGCTGCTGATTTTTGCAGGCGTGGCGCTGCCGGAATTCGAGTGGCAAAACATGGAGAAAAATGCCTTGCCACACGGCTGGACGGGCGCTTTTGCCGCCATCCCATTTGCGATTTGGTTCCTGCTCGGCATCGAAGGCGTGGCGAACGTGGCGGAAGAATCCATCAACCCGAAGCGAAGCGTGATGCTTGGTTTCGGCTTTGCCATTTTGACGTTGGTGGTGCTTTGCGTGCTGACTTTTGCCGCTTCGGTCGGGGTGGCGGGCTGGGAAACGGTCGTTTTTCCGGAGCCTGGGGCTGCTGCTTCCGACTCGCCGTTGCCGCTTGCGCTGGCGCAAGTAGTCGGGCAGGAGAATTGGATTTTTAAGGCGGTGACTTTCATTGCGCTTTTTGGTTTGGTGGCGTCTTTTCACGGCCTGCTGCTGGCTGCCGGGCGGGCGACTTTTGAATTTGGGCGGGTCGGCTTTGCGCCGAAGGGCTTGGGCATGGTGAATCATCGTTTCAAGACGCCTGCCAATGCGTTGATTGTCAACATGCTCATCGGCATCGTCGCCTTGCTGACGGGCAAGACGGCGGAAATCATCACCATCGCCTGCTTCGGGGCTTTGACGCTGTACATCATTTCGATGGTGGCTTTGATAAAATTGCGGAAGACGGAGCCGGGGCTGGAGAGACCTTTCAAAGCGCCGCTGTATCCTTTGTTTCCAGGCATTGCGCTGGTGATTGCGAGCGTGGCTTTGGTGGCGATGGTGATTTTTAACCCGATGCTGGCGGGGATTTACGTGGGGTTGCTGGCGGTGGCGTATACCTGGTTTCGAATGCGGCAAGAGATGTCATCTGAAAAAAAATGAAATTTTTTTTCAGATGACATCTCGGCCTTCTGCTTGGCTGGGAAATAATTTTGGAATGGGCGACACCTTTCCGAAAGTTTCAAACTTTCGGAAAGGTTTGCTCCACAACTAAAAGGTGACACCTCGAAATTGCCCTGCCCGGCTGGAAAAAATTGAAAATTTTTTCCAGCCGGGCAGGGCAATTTCGAAGTGTCACCTTTGGGTCAACATGAAAATCAAAGGCTTGCTCTCCCTCTCCGAACTACGGGAAAAAATCAGCCGGGACGAAATCGAAACCATCGTCGCCGCCTTCACCGACCACTACGGCAGGCTGGTCGGCAAGCG